>CAZFDB010000119.1:0-4101 GCA_964517475.1 uncultured Desulfurococcaceae archaeon
GTATCGCTATCGCTGTCTCCGGCTTATACCCTCCAGTTGCATGTACAAAGGCTACATCACCCCTATTCTTATGGTATGTGATGAGCTTTACTCTCTCCTCGAATAGATTAGCTAACCTGTCATTGAACCTCTCAGGATCTCCCAGATGATTTATGACGTCGGCTCTAATACTGATAGCCTACCATTTAATTTGCTGCTGGAGAAGTCTCTTAGATAGAAGTACTGCCATGTATTTAGTTTTGCAACTCACTACGCTGGAGTCGAATCTCAAATAGAGAATAGAAAGTTCTAGCTGTAGCTTCAGCGTGAGCGGGAATGAGTTTTATATCTCTTGAATCTCAAATAGAGAATTGAAAAAACGAGGCTTCAGTCACTATCACCAAGCTCACGAAACTCAGTAAGAAAACATGCTCCAAGCAAGATTAAATAGTTTAGAGACGGGTTTAAAGCTAAGTTTATAACACGTTGTAGGCAGTATATTTGAGAGGCGATATAATGTATGAAGTAGGTAGAGATTATGCTATGCCGGATTATGACTTGGCGATTAAGACGGTTCATGGTAGGAACATCCTAGAAGTATTGGGTAGACTGGGTGGTGAGGCTGATTTCAAACAGATAGAGGAGGGGACTGGTCTCAAGCGTGACGTTCTCAAGTATTACCTAGAGAATGAAGGATCGGATTTGAGGAAGTCGAATGTTGTTGTGAAGGTGGGAGAGAAGTACAGACTAAAACATAAGACGACTTTCTGCTGGTTACATGGAGGCAATATACCTTTCACCTATATTGGGATGCTGGGATTAAGAGAAGATAACCCTGAGCCGGAGCCGAAGACATTCTTCGACCTCATCCTAGTGGAGAAGGATGGGATAGGGTCGGGAACATTAGATAAGGAGTCTGCTTATGTTTTAACAACTCCTGAAGCAAGGGAGGACTGGGGAGAGGAGATCGAGAGCTTGGGTATCAGGGGAGATCACTTTATTGACTGTTCCCAATACGAGATTCAAAACGTAGAGAGTGTGAAGGGCAAGGTACTATACTTGCTCAATAAAGATGAGCTGAGAGATAGGATCGTTATATTAGATTGTACAAGCCTTACTAAGCCAGCTACGATAGCATTCTATGAGGTTGCGAGAGACTATTACCTTCCATTGGTGTATGTATACGTTAAGGACAGGAAGCTAAAATGGCTCATTTCAAAAGATTACGTGAAGAGGAGGCTCTTCCTAGAGGGGAAGGAATATGGCCTCTACGATAAAGTACTCGAAGGAATCTATAAGTCAGAGCGGATTCCAGAGGATATCATACGGATACTGAACTTCTTAGGTGAGAGATGCGGTATTGCAAGTTTTACTGAAATAGGAGAGTCACTTGGATATATAAGATATGAAAAGAATACTGGGAAGAGAAGAAAGGAGATCAAGAAGAAGATCCTGGCGAAGGGTGAGGTAATAAAAACACGTCTACAGAAATTAGTGAGGGAGGGTCTTTTGGAACAAGTTGGGGGTAGGATGGGTCCGTATAAGCTTAAGTATAAGACACCTTTCTGCTGGATAAACAGGAAAATAGAGGATGTAGAGTACGCCTACTTTGGATTATTGGGTGGAACTAAGCGACCAGGGTGGGAGGTAGAGACTAGGACAGCGCTTGAACTCCTCCAAGTAGAGTATGAGATTGAGCCGGCCTACATCATGATTTTATCAACTTCTCTAGGATATGAGGTGTGGCGTGAAGAACTTAAAGAGATGAGGGAAGAGTATAAGCAGAGAAAATTTTACTATTTCTATTGTTCCGAAGAGGTTGTTGATGACTTTAATTTTATGAGGGAATACGTTGATTCGGTTATCCAGCATTGGCTGGAGAGGTGTGTTGTTATCTTCGACTGTACAGGACTGACAAAACCGGCAACGCTCGCTCTCTATGAAATAGCTAGAACATACTATGCACCATTAATATATGTGTTTGGAAGGCAAAGGAGGCTTCACTGGCTTATTGAAAAAGAGTCTGTAAAGAAAAGATTTGGATCGGCGGGTGGAAAGATGCTGGATGAGTTAGAGAAGAGCGCAAGAACTACGTTGCTCAGAAGATAGATACTTAGTTATATTTACCTTAGTCTGAGACCGTGTATTGTCGAATCTATATATTTAATTAACCACCAGATGATTAGAGGTATAGATGGCAGGGCCTCGTTGAGGGGAAATTTTCTAGAATGGTTTATTCTTTTAATCTCTGACACTTGATTCCTAGGTATACCCACCTATGTGTTGTTATTATCTAATTTAGAAGATCGCTTTATCTCGGCCACGCGTTGAGAGGATCATCTCCTAGCTTACCTGGATCTATCTCGAGCAGTATATGTATACCTTGATCCTGTTCTCTTATAATAATACTTTTGAGAGGCTCATAGGTTACCCCTGCATGAGATATTAGATGTCTTAATGCCATGTCACGATCCTGCTCGCTGAGAAGCTGGAGGAGTTTTACCTTCTCCCCTAATTTTTCTCTAATTTCTTTAAGTAGCTTCCGATGGTCTTGTTGTTGAGTATTACTAAATATATCCAACGTATCCCTTATTTGGGGGGCTGTGAGGGATGCACGGATTAAAGTTCTTAAAATGACATTATCTGATGGAAACTTTTTCCCCTCTCCTTGCCTAGGGATAATGGAATTTAGGATAGGTTTTGACGCGGAAAGTTCTTGAATTATTTTATTTATTGTTCTATATCTGTTTTCAATATTTTTTATCTCTGCATCTAATACAATCTCATCTCGGCTGTAGAATATCTTCTTTTCTTTTATTAGTCTTACAGCATTTTTAAGATTTATAAGGGAAACAACTAGGGACGTCATATCTTCATCAAAGAAGCTCCTTAACCTGTTGTACATTGACCAGATAATTGACGGTATAGCTGAATGCCAACTATGCGGTCTACTGTATTCTACTATCGCTTTACCTTCTGAAATAGATACACTCAGTTCCTCATCCTCCTCTTCCTTAAGCAGGTTTCTAACTTGATCTATTAGTAGGCTTGCTTGATACAAGTGGTAATATGCTAGCGTGACCACGCCCATACTCATATAATACCATGCTAGTGCAACATGTCTAGAGAACTTTTGTAGATTAGGATTATTACTGAATTTTTTAATTATCTCTCTTATAGTCTGCACACCTTCTTTGCTCAGGATCATGTTAGATATGCTTGAGGCAAGTTCAGAGATTCTGATAAGGTCGCTGACGTCAAATTCTACTAAGGTTGGCGGCGGCTCATCTGACCTCTTTATAGTTTCCGATCCTAAGGTCACTATACTTTGAGACTTTTCTTGGGATGGCTTCTTTCTTGGATATGGGGAGAAGTTTATGATTTTTACATTAGTCTCATAGAGTGAGTCGAGTATTTCAACGGCATAGATTGCCATGGCCTGCAAATAATTCATGCCATGTGTAAGGTCTAGACAGACATCAGGTATGGAGCTTCTCTTGTTTATTATTAATAGAGCATCATTGAAGATCCTTGCAAAAACTGCTGTAGGCTCTCCCTTAAAGTATATTGTATCTACATTCAGTCCTGGTCTCATTACTGTATACTCTCCAGCGGATTGGGATACACCTACATGAATCTCAACAGCACAGTCGTTAATAGTCAGTCCGCCAAGCCCCTCTTTGACAATAATATTATCTGATCGATTCGGAAGTTTATCACCTTTCTCTATTATCTTGGCTTTAGTTGCGGCTTCTTTCAATCTCTTTTCGAAATCCCTCTTTAACTTCTCAGCTATTTTTCCTCGATCACTCGTTAATTTATCTTTTAATGTATCGGCAGATTTTTCAAGTTTACTCTCATCATCCATAAATTTTGAGCAGAGGATCGCATCGATGGTTTGAAGGAGAAGTGTGATAGAAGAGTATTCCCTTGAGAAGTGGAGGACGAGAGCTATGCTTGAGCAATTAGTAATGCACTCAGTGATATGCCTCTCACCTTCAATCCTGTAACATGCGATACTCCATGCTGTTGGGTCACCGATCGGCGCAACAATTAAGAGCTCGCTCATCAATTATGTGTTAAAAGACGCTCTATTATACTTTTAGTTCCTAGAATGGATAG
>CAZFDB010000120.1:0-3964 GCA_964517475.1 uncultured Desulfurococcaceae archaeon
ATTAAACCAAAGATCATAGTAGCTTTAGGAAACGTGGCATCGCAGTGGATCCATGAGAAAGCCGGTGTTAAATGGAGTTCTATGACACGAGAACATGGCGAGATCAAAGAATTTATGATTCAGGGTTTAAAGATAAGGGTTATATCCACATATCATCCCTCAGCAGCGGTGAGAGGTACAGTGGATCCTGAGATCATAAGAAAAGATCTTATGAAGATACTAAATATAAAGAAACACGACGTGAGATCCGTAGGAACAACACTTTATGATTTTATCAAGAAAAGAGATTAGGAAACTTAATCTACAAGATCTCTGGATAATACTAGAATAACAATGGATCCAATTGAAACCACAATTAATATAATTAGATTAATTAATTCTTTCTCTAGAAAAGATCTGTTCAATCCTGGAAAGGTAAGTGTGCTACCTGGTTTGATACTTTGAGATCCTATGCAACCATATGTATCAAGTGATAATTTTGGCTCGAGATATATATTAGGAATACTCTCAGGATTTAATAAAATTCTCAAGACAAATACTAAGGATTCAGCCTCGGCCAATACTCTCATAGTTGATGTGATAATAGTCGTGTTATAGAAACTAGAGTTAGATAGGGTATAGAGAGAGTAAGTGAACATATTTCTTAGGTAAGTCGGTGAGAAAATCTCACTGAAATACTCAGCTGAGCTCAGGTAATTATATTGTCTGAAGAGTCTCTCTAAACCATTATCTCCGGAGGATAGGTACACGGCAGATATGGATGAGTATCTCAGACTATAAGAGTAGTTTTCAAATAGTTCATTTAGATATACGAGGTTAATAATTAACTTAATGAAGAGATAATCATATTGGGATATGATTGAGCGATTTATATTGGTGAAATTGATTAATTTATCAATCAGTTTATTATTTTCTTTGAGACTTCCAGAGGAATTTAAGAATTTATACACCTTATCAATAGAATCCCTAAGATCATTGATACCCCATCTCATAAATGGGTGTGTTATATTACTATAGTATTGAGTATATCTTTCAATCAGATCATACCAATATCTTAGAGACAAAGATCTCGCGTATGTATAAACCAGATCACTTGTATTAATCACATTATTCCTAAAACCATTATTTCTCTCATAGAGATCCACGAGATCCAAAGATCGCTTAATAAATATAATGTATAAAGTAATCAGTTTAGGCTCTAATATTTTTCTGGTATCTAAGATGAATCTAGATAGCAACATTTTGCTATCCTCGATCTCTTTTATAAGATCGCTAACTATTTCATTGTAAAGATCTCTATCAACATAACTGAGTTGAGAAAGTACTTCGCGGTAACCACTTAGGATCATGAGAAAAAGTGTGTTGATCCTAGCATATGAGTAAGAATCTTCTCTTGGAAGATTCATGTATGTACTCTCTAGAAACCGTGTTTCATACGAGAGACTTAGGTTTCTGGAATAAGCTATGCTCTTTATAAAATTATATGCGTCTAATAATTCTTTTTCATAATTGCTATAGTCATAAGATATGTTTTGCAAATAATCTGTATCGTTTTCCTCATAGTTCAATTTAGTGTATATAATTTTAGTAATATTTCCATTAATACCATAGCTCGTTAATAAATCAATTATATTTGACACAGGAGTAATATTCAGATTAACTCTAGATAAAGATTTTTCGTAGTAAATAGCTGTTGAGGAAGGTATAATAATATTTCTTATGACACCGGTATTCTCCAGAGCTCTAATTTTTTCGGGGACCCCACCAACATTCTCGATAGTTCCATCTAGATTAATAGCCCCGGTCCCAGATATGTTTAGAGGTACATAGCCTCTTAGAGATATTGATGTGAGAACATAAGTCAGATAGGCGCCTGCTGAGGGTCCTTTAACAGATGTTGTTCCACTGGGCAGTATCATATAGATAGAGTAGTTTTTGAAGAAACTACTATTTATGTCGTAGGAGTAAATATAGGCAATTAATAATGATATTAGAGTATCCAAACCAATCGCTGATGTACCGACTATATGTATTTCTCCACCTCCTTTGATAACTAGGATATTTGTCTCAACTGACTCCCCGAAACCTCTCTCGGAAACCGCTGGGATATAGATCTTGTATATATAGCAGTTATTATCTGATGAAGTCTCTGAATATACTAGTAAATATGTTAGTGGTGACACTAATATCAGTATTAAGAGTAGTGATTTTAGTAATACTCCTATTCTCCTTACCATATCAGATTATTGCTCCCTAAGTAAATAATAAATATGTGTATCCAAATTATTTTCTTTATTTAACCATAATATCAATATAGGTGATTATTAAATGTCGGGGTTCTCATCGATCCTTGATAGATTTCCAGGCTCCTTTCCACCTAGACTAGGTCCTGAATGGGGTTCTGGAGGAGTTTTTGGATTAAAATATCATAAAGGTGTTCTATATTTCACATTAGCATTTGAGGCTGAGAGTCATTTCGTGACGAGAGATAAAGACCAGATCTATAGATTCGATTTAGTAGGACCCCAACCTGTATCAGGTGGAGATACGTATAATGCTGTTGAGGCAGTTGATAATAAAATATATTTTGGTGGATGGGTACACGCACCAGCTATTTTCAAAGGTAGAGAGGATAAGGGTTCACAAATACTATTTCTCAACAAATATAGTCATGTTCATGAATACGATGTGTATGAGGGTCGAGTAAGTCTTCTATGGAAAGAAGGTTTAGGTGATCTAGAGAAATGGGTTGGGGAAATATCAGAGATAATATATGACCCTGTCTCTAACAAATTACTTCTAGCAAGAGCTGATGGGCACGAGAATCTAGGTGTTTATAGACTAGATCCTTATAATAGAAATATAGAGAGGATCAGTGATAAACCGGCTCTTAAAGGATCGCATTTTATGGATTACGCATGTTTCGACATCTCTATTTTTGAAGGTATAGAAGGGTTCCAATGCCTAGATCTTTACAGAAATTCGTGGATCCGTTATAAACTAAATGATTTAAAGAAGATCTCAATTGATGGAGGCGATCTCCTTAATTATTCAATGGGTTCCGCAACTGAGGCTTATGGAAGATTCTTTGCATTTGTTAGAGGAGGTTTATTCATAGGAAACCCGGTAGAACCTGAGGTAGAGAATATAAGTTTCATTCGATTATTTGATTATTCAAAGAATTCATTGAGTCCTAGAAGATCGAATTCATTAACTATTGGAGGAGGTGTATTAGTGGCCTATAACTCATATGTTGAAGCTGCATATCATTTTGAGACCCCCGAGCTTCTTAAAATGAGTAAGAGTCTTAATTATATCACATCTCCATCAGTTCTACTGTACATAACGCCTCCCCAAGCAAGGATCGTGGGTGTTTTCGGAGCAAGGATCACCTCAATGGAGAAATTAGGAGGTAAGATCCTCCTCGGATACTCAACCACAGCTAATCTAGGTGGTAGAGATGCCTCTATGATAGATTCGGGGGTTAGGGGAATTACAGTTGTGGATGAAGATATAGTTAATAGATCGAATCCACCTTATTATGCAAGGATCTTGTTAGAAGACACGAGAAATAGGGTTTTTGGCGGGATCCCGTTGTATGGGTATAAGAGTAAAAGCCTTGTCATCTATTCATTAAGTAAAGATGCTGAGCTATATATCTATGAATACGATCTTGGGCTACCACCACAGCTCATAAGCACAGAGAAATTCACTATTAAACCACCTAGAGACATCATTGATCTTGGCGGTTTCAAACATATCGTATCAATGAAATTAGATAAAACTGTTAACGGATCTTTATACATTGAACTTCTAAGCTAACATGAGGCGTTATAAATGAGATACGCAATTGCTATAGATATAGGTGCTACATGGATTAGGGTTGCGGTAATAAGTGATAATTCAGAAATCTTATTCGTAGATAAGGTTGAGACACGTGGTGAAAGTATAGAAACATTCAGAA
>CAZFDB010000121.1:0-3913 GCA_964517475.1 uncultured Desulfurococcaceae archaeon
ATTATCTAAAGCAATTGCTCTTGTGCGTGGAAGAGATTATGTTACTCCTGATGATGTTAAGTACGTGGCTGTCTCAGCATTATCTCACAGAATTATTCTTAGACCAGAGGCTGTTCTCAGCGGTGTTAGACCTGAGAAGATTGTTGAGGAGGTTGTTGAGAGAGTAGATATTCCATGAGAATTAGTTTGAGAGGATACATATTACTATTCTCATCGATTCATATAATAATCTTATCCATATACACTTTATCGATCTACTTGTTCACGGTGGGGGTATCTATTCTCCTAATTATTTTCTGGGCAAGATCCTATGTATCCAGGTTATCACGTGAACTGGACCACGTTTATGCTCAGAGGATAATTGATAGAAACCGTGTTTCTGAGGGTGAGGAGGTGAGAGTAAGGATCCAGGTTGTGAATAAAGGGAGGATATATATTCCTAGACTAACAGTTATTGACAGTGTCCCGAAGGAGATTCCTGTGGTTAAAGGATCTGGATCCGCTGAGATTAGCTTAGGCTCGGGTGAATATGCTGAGTATGAATATGTTGTTAGAGTTGATCGTTTAGGTAGACATGATTTCAGAGAGATATTTCTCGTAGCATCAGATCCTCTAAGGATCTTTTTGGAGGCGAGGGTTATTAATCAGATAATGAGTTTAACAGCTATTCCGCAGAGAATTAGTATTAACCTTATGGAGAGAATAAGATCTATTTATCCAGGAGTTTTCTTCAGAGGAAGATCTCTTGGCGGACTATATGATTTGTGGGGATTCAGAGAATATTCTCCCGGTGATGATGTTAGAAGAATTTATTGGAAAGGTTATGCTAGAACAGGTGAATTACTGGTTAGAGAAGATATTGGTGAGACTAGACCCAGAGCATTAATTGTTCTAGGATTAACAAAGATGTCTTGGGGATTGGGCGAGGGCTTTAACACGTATGCCGAGACCCTTCTGAGATTACTCAGATCATTATCAGAGCATATCTTAGATAGCTACGGTGTCTTAGATGTATTGATTTGCGAGGGTGATATACCTAGGATAATAACTAATATATCCAGAGGTTTTAGAGAGAGACTATACACAGTATTTGACAACTTATCATTCGGTGGTGGGTGTGGAAGCATAGGTATCTTGCTTATGAGTATGAGTAGAACTGATCTATATAGCTACGACCTTGTTCTAGTAGCAACGACTCCGATAGATCTTATTTTCTCGGATCCTGATGACATAGCCGGTTTCCTAAGAAGCTATGGTATGAGGATCATATTCACAATGCCTCTGAGAAACTATGATAAAGAGATCGGTGAAGGGATCATGAGAGCATTATCAGAGAGATTATCATCTGCTGGCTCAATTGTTCATGTTATTGATAAAAGTTTTGAGAGAGTGGGGAGGGGGAGGTGACTCGTTATAAGGATCCTTGATAAATGGCTACTAAGCAACTCCCATATCTTATTCATATCAACTCTACTCGTTGCGGAATACATATTTCTCAGGGATCTAGTCACAACACTCGTTTTAATCGCCCCAGCAACTATGTTTGTGATCATCACATATTTAATCAAAAGAGATCTTGTCCCCGTAGGCGTGCTGATAAGTGTTTTCCTCTCCACAATTCTCTTCGTAGAGAATCATCAATTAATTATCTACACCTCCTCACTAATCATACTCATATACATAATCTCTATCTTACTCGAATACTTATTCATTAGATCCTTGAGAGAGCTGTATAGGAAGTATCAAGATACTCTATACATATCTCTGCTAGTTGTTGCGTTGCCTCTATACACCTTCTATCTAATGAATGACTTGTATCGTGGAGATGATCTGAGTATTAGATTTAGTCTAGGTGTTTTGGTTGCATCATCTCTATACTTCGTATTCTCATTATTAGCTGAAGCTGATCTTGGTAGACTAGGTGTTTTCTTCATAGCCGCATCAAGAGATCTTGATTGGGTGATAAGTATGATTAGAAGAATAAGAGTATTCACATTAATAATCCTCTTATTCTTCACACTGGTCCATGACCCAATCGCATCTCTAATAATAATTTTGTCTGAGGCAACGATCTATTTTATTAAAGGGAGATTTGAGTCTGAGGATTATTACAAGGATCTTCTATATCTGGTCACCCCAGTAATTCTCATGATTTATTTCAGAACTCCTCCACCTATTCCCTAAAGCTTTTTTCATTATAAGTAACTTATTTTTATTTAGGAGCTATGTTGTTTATTAACCCGATCTTCTATGTTGAGAAGATCTATAGATCTGTTGAGAGAAACGAGGCTGTGGATGAGAGCAGTATTAGAAGAGCTGGTGAGTTTCTAGGAACACCTGTTAAGAGGGTCGAGGCTTTTATTGAGAGATACAGAGATGTCTTCACTAGATTTATTGAGAAGAGATGCTCCGATGCTGATAATGGTTTTAGGGTATGTATATATTCATGGAGTAGGAGGAGGACATTTAGATACTTCCCGGTCTCCAGCTATGCCACGGGAACAATAATACTATTCGATAAAGAGGATCCTGTTGAGACCATGCTTACACCAATTCCTAAGGCTCTTGACTATTTTGAAGGGTCTGATATCATTGATCCTAGAATTATTCCCAGTAAGGTTACTGCGAGGATCGATGGTTGGCAAGTTAATGCTTACTATGACAAGATACTTGGTAGATGGATATTCTCAACAAGATATGTTTTGCACAACATGTATTTCTCAATGGGTAAATTAGTGATAGGTAGATACGGAGAAATCCTTAATCCAATAATATCTGTAGCAGACGCATTGGCTGAGGAGAAGAAATTATATGAGTCCCTAGAAAGGTTCAGGGGATGGGGATTCATATTCTCGCTTGAGGGTCCGGAGCCCGCAATAGTTTCACCATCATACCCAGTTGCTCCTGATCCTAGGAACTATAGATTATACTTGATAGCTGCAAGAGATCCTGGGGGCAACTTGTATTCTGGTGATGAGATTAAAGATAAAATCAACTGGGATCTTGTCCCAAGAAATATTGCTACGAAGAGTATCGCTGAGTTATATAACGAGGTGAGAGACTCTCTAGACACGAGATCCTATATAGCTTGGGTTGGTAGGGGGGAGGGGGATCCTTTATTAATAGAGATCTCCTCGAAATACTACTATGAAGCAATGATGCTTAAATATATGTATGATGCCAAATCAGCCTTGATACTATGTAGCGAGGGATTATGCGAGGAGGCTAAGAACCTAATCGCTGAGGATATTATTAGGGAGAGGATTGATTTGATAAATAACTTATTCCAGGAGACTATAGGATCTATTGAGAAGATATCTAGTGAGGATCAAGCGAAGAAATTATCTGATTCTCTGAGAAGTTACGCAGGAAGAAAAATAATTGATTATGAAGAGATCATGAGTGAGATTAATTCGAGGAATTATAAAAGATTGGCTAAGAAGATACTATCACAGATCCTCGAGAATAGATCAATTGCATCAATAGATTTCAAAGAATTCATTGATAATATAAAGATATTATTGAAATCAACGGTGTAGTCATGGTCCAGATATTTGTTGGGACCTCAGGCTGGCTCTACAGCTGGAATCTTGGAGACTCACTTGATTGGTACGTGAGGAATTCCGGGCTTAATGCTGTGGAGCTCAATGCTTCTTTCTATAGATACCCTTTCAAAAACCAAGTCTTCTCCTGGGCTAGGAAGGGGTCCTCGCTTAGATGGTCTATAAAGATCCATAGATCAATATCACATCTATACAAGCTCAGCGATAGATCCTATGAGAATTGGAGAAGATTCCGAGAATTATTCGAGCCAATGAATAACTTAATTGATTTTTACCTACTACAACTACCCCCCAACTACCGATTCACCGAAGAAAACCTCGAGAGACTCAAAAGATTCATTAAAGAGAGC
>CAZFDB010000122.1:0-3867 GCA_964517475.1 uncultured Desulfurococcaceae archaeon
CCTACGCCATCGGGTCCTGAGCCCGACCCCTTTGACCTGGCTCGGGCACCCCCGCTATATCCAATAAAGTTATCTAGCAAGGATTTTTATGTTTTCTCAATAAATTAATGATCTGTAATAATATCTAGGTCTATGTTCCAAAGGCTCTGTCTCCAGCGTCTCCTAAACCTGGGACTATGTATCCATGTTCATTAAGCATAGGATCTATAGCTACAGTTATTACTCTAGTTCTATCAAAAACTCCTTTCGATAACAAGTAATTTCTTAATCTCTCTATAGCTATATTCGTTGATATCACAGTTGCTATAAATATCCTCTTAGGTACACCTCTCATCAATACGTAATCTAATGATGCTATAATAGTTGATCCTGTCGCAAACATAGGATCGGCCACGATCACTATATCACTCTCTTTTATCTCAGGTATCTTATAATAGGTCACTTCTATCTCAAAACTATAATCAGGTCTCATACCCTTCTCCTCAACTCTTCTCGCACTAATAACTCCTTGACGCGCATTTGGAAAAACCTTTATCAACCCCTCCACCAAAGGCATCGCAGCTCTTAAGACACTTATTATAACACTATTATTCATATCAGGTATCATCACACCACTTGCTAACACATTCAATGGCGTCTCTACCTTGACCTCAACAACATCTAAGAACCTAACTATTTCAAGACCTATTATTCTACCTAATCTAACTAAACTCTTCCTAAACTCGATCTGGCCAGTTCTCTTATCTCTTAAAACTGTTAATATAGCTTTTGCTAAAGGATGATCTAGTTCATGAACAAATGTTTCTTTCAAAGCCCACTAAAAACTTAATCACTGAGTAATATAAGTTAAATCTCATAAAGTTTTTAGGTGAATATCAAAACATAATATCATAGATTAAAATGCCGTGTCAAGAGATCTCTGTTGAGGTAGCTGGAAAACATGTAGTCGTAGATGAAAATATTATTAAGATCCTAAACGAGTATGCGAAGACTTCAATGAGTTTAGAGAAATTAGCAGAGAAACTAGGATTAGAGAATTGGGAACAAGCATATGAATTTATTAAGAAAGTTCCTGCATGGGTTATGTGGGTAACACCATCGTATTATAAGATATATAGAGAGAAATGCAAAAAAACTTCGCAGTAGAAGAACAGATAAAGTATATCGCGGGTTAATTAACCAAGACCAAGACTTTTTAATTTCTCTCTAACACGCTCAGCAACAATTTTACCATCAATCTTACCCCTAACCTGATCCATTACTTTCCCCATCACATAGTTAAAAGCCTTTTCTCTCCTCCTCATGATCTCCTCCTTATTCTCATTTATCAGCTTATCAATCAAAAGATCTAGTTCATTCACCGACAGCGTCTTTATATTGAGAATAGATATTATATCACTAATACTCTTCTTAGGATCTTTTATTTTCTCTCTAAGTATATCTGGTATGATCTCTTTAGAAAATCTATTCTGAGCAAACTCTGTGAAAAGATCTATGAAATCCTCCTCCTCTAGAACCGATGTATCTAATCCTTCAGAGGAAAAAGCTTTTAAAGTATTAATTAGAGTTGAGGCTATTAGTTGTGGAGGAACTCTCTCTCTTAATTCATTAACTAATTCTTCGTACAGCGCTAAATATCTTGATCTTATGAGAGCTTCAGCAAGATCTCTACTAATTCCGTGTTCCTCTATAAATCTCTTTAATTTATTATCGAGTGGTTCAGGAACGTATTTCTTAGCCTCATTGACTAAGTCTTCAGTGACCCTTAGAGGAAGAATATCAGTCTCGGGATACATTCTAGCGGTCCCCGGTTGTGGACGCATATATCTTGTGGTCCCGTCTTCATTAGCAGCTCTAGTCTCTTCGGGAACTCCTTTAAATGCGTATTTGATCCTTTCGATCACCGCATTGAGAGCTTTCCGTGCCTTATCTTCACGATCAATTATCATTATGAAAGCATCTCTCTCGATACTTAAGGAAAGGGATCCATAGATCTCATGGAGAGTTTCTTCATCAATACCGTATCTAGGTAGCTCATCACTATGTATTAATCCTCCCACCCCTCCCCATGCTCTAGCATAATCAGCTAACTCCGACCCAAATCTTTTGTTAGGACCTAATTCAAATCCTATTAATCCTTTGAAACCTCTCAATGGTAACACAAGTACTTTCCCTCCCTTATCTAAAGATTCTCTTATGAATTTAGCAAATTTGTTCTTATGCTTCAAAAAGATCTCTGTTAGATCTCTTATAGATTCCTCGGAGATAGACTCCCCTGATAGACCCCGTCGTAAGAGTTCTTCTTTTAATTGAAGAAGTCTATATTGTCTATATGCTTCTAACTCCATCACCCTTGATATTAATTCTAGTCTCTGAACACCCTTGATCTCGATCTTAGCACCACCTCTTATTGAGATATTAAGATCTTGTCTTATAGTACCCAAACCCCTCTTAACTTTACCTGTTAACCGCATCAACATACCTATCCTATACGCAACCTCCTCGGCCTGCTCAGGAGTTTTTATATCCGGGGCTGTAGAGATCTCGATTAATGGAATTCCTAATCTATCTAATGAATAAGTCACTACACCATCTTCCTCAGATAATTTTCTTGCGGAATCTTCCTCGAGAGCAATTGTTTGTATCCTCACTCTACCATGAGAACTATCCACATAGCCTCCTAAGGCTATAATAGCAGTTCTTTGGAAACCAGATGTATTAGATCCGTCAACAACAATTTTCCTCATGAAATAGATCTCGTCAACAATAAAACTATTAAGAGCCATGGCGATAGCTAACGCTATGATGAGAGCTTCTCTATTCACATCATGTGGGGGTTCTTCATCAAGTTCTACTAAACAAGTATTCTCTACGGGAGCGATATATCTGAATAATCTACCTCTCTTAAACTCGAATAAAGCTGCTGGATCTATTTCTCCCAGCTCACTCTTACCAATTCTTAATCTTCTCTCAATAACTACACTATTCTTATAAGGATCTTCTGATAAGGTTGTTGGGCATGAACAGAATAATTTGGTTTTCGTATCTAGCTGCTGATGAATCTCTAAACCTACTCTAAGATTTAACTCCGCGTAATTAAGTCTGTAGTTATCCATAGAATCACCTTATGAAGAGATCTTCAGTAAGTCTCATATTAAATTCATAAGCGATGTTTCTTAACATTAACTCTCTGATCTTATTTATGTCTTGTGTCCTATAAAGCACCCATGAAAGCTTCACATACGCCACCTCAGGAAGCATGTCTTCGCAGGGTATAACACCTGCTCGAAGCATTTCTCGCCCTGTCTGATAAATCTTTAGATTCACTCTTCCATAAAGTGTCTGAGAGGTAATGGCAATAGCCACACCTTTATCAATTCCTCTCTTAAGAACCGGTATGAGTTCCTGAGGCACATGCCCAAAACCTGTTCCCGCTATAACCACTCCTCTATACCCCGAATCTATGATATACTCCAGCAAATCTTTCTGAATACCTGGGTAGCTGTATAGTAGAACAACTTTCTTCTCAAAACCATTCAGTAAAACTGGTTCTTCAGAAGATCTTGGAATATATGTATTTTCATTAACAAATAATCCTTTCTTAATCGGATCCACATATGCTAAAGGCTTCGCATTAATACTCTTGAAAGTATCTCTTCTCGACGTATGCATTTTCCTAACCTTAACCCCCCTATGAATAGCAACCAGTTCATCGGAGGTAGTGTTGTGCATAGCAACAACAGACTCGGCAAAGGGAGCTTTAGATGCTGCTATTAAGGCTCCTATGAAATTTAACGCGGCATCACTACTAGGTCTATCACTACTCCTCTGAGAACCCACGAATACTACTGGGGTTTTCTTATTCTG
>CAZFDB010000123.1:0-3837 GCA_964517475.1 uncultured Desulfurococcaceae archaeon
AAAACTTTATATCCTCTACATTAAATGGTTCTCTAAACATTTTTTCACCATATATACGCAATCTATAAACCGGGGAATCCTCTATCGCGAACCATCCAGAGTATTTTGGTGTAAGATGATTCAAGATATCTTCTCTAATGTATCCGAATCCTCCGCCGTGGAGACTCATTAACCATTTATATGTTCCTGTGAAATATGCGTCTACTCCTAAGTACCTGACATCTACAGGTATAACACCGGCGGCATGAAAACCATCAACAATGACCAAGGCTCCTTTCTCATGGGCTAACTTGCTTATTCTCCTAAGATCAAATTTATAACCACTGATCCAAGATACATGATCTATTACTAAGGCATAGGTCTTGTCATTGATTACTTTCTCTATAGCATCTAGCGAAACAATACCATTAACAGATTTAATGATCCTCACCTCTGACACAAGACCTGATCTTCTCATAGCGTGGAGAGTATATAGAGATGTTGGGAAATTAAGATCTGTTGCAACAATATTAGAGTCACGAGGAATCTTAAGTGAAGATAAGAGAGTGTTTAGACCATAAGTTAATCCAGGAAAAGCTGCTATCTCGCTGTAGGATGCGTTAATAAGTTCTGCGAAACGATGCTTAGATCTCTCTAAAGCCTCTAGACCCTCGATCCATGGTTCACCATATTCATACCATTTATCTACATATTTTTTAACAGCCTCTACAGTATCGATCGGTAATGGGCCTGCACCAGCATTATCTAGATATATATATCCTTTGCTTAATAAACCAATTCTACTTCTAGCATCACTCATAAGAGCACCATGATACTATTCCACAACTCTGAAATTAATATATAAATTATATGATGGTATCGCTAAGCAAAGAATAATTGGTTTCACTTATTACTAATATACCAATAGATCCTGTTATCTTTCTCGTAGAAATCCACGAATCCTCTTCTGAGCAAATATGTTAGATGAGCCAGTGTCTCTCCTATAGCAAAGAATTTTTCTACAGGGGGAAACATATCCCATCCACTATACTTAACTCTCCACCTTATTCTCTTGGCTAATTCATATGCACTATGATCCTTTTCCTTGAGGTAAGATATGATCTCATCTAATCTTCTCTTATGAAATTCGATTAATTCATTAACTCTAGCAATAGGATCATTAATCACTTCCCGATGCCCCGGATAAATTATTCTTGGATTCATACTCGCTATCTTCTCCAGCGATTTAAAATGCTCATCTAATGGGTCCTGAGATAATTTATGTAGTATAATACTTGGAGTTATTTCCTGAAGAACAACATCACCAACAAACATGATTCTCCTCGCCCCATCATAGAGACATATACTCCCAGGAGTATGTCCTGGGCATTCAATAATCACGAGTTTTGTATCTCCTGTAACCAAACGATCATTTTCTCTCAGAGGTTTTATCTCAAGATCCAAGATATCCCTCCTATAAACCTCCGCTAATCTAAAAATAGGGTGCTGATCCAATACACTTTTGATCTCATCTTGAGGCACACCATTCTTAATAAATAGATCTAGGATATCCTTAACGAAATTCTCAGCATTATTCTTAACCAGCTCCCAATCTCTGTATCCGAGATAAAAGTCTGCTTCGTCAAAAATTTCTTTCAGAACAGGAGCTAGGCTCAGATGATCTGCGTGGAAATGAGTCACAACTACTTTTCTTATACTTTTGAAACTAATTGAAGACTCTCTCAACTTCTTTAATAATGTATGCAACGTCTGTATAGAGTACTGACCAGCGTCTACTAATAATTCATTATTAACTAAGTAGAGATTAACCTCTCTAAGAGCTAGTCCAGGTAGAGGAACCGGTATCCTATTAATTCTCGTTTTTAATCAGCCCTTAATAAAAATAGTTCATTACTCTATATATATAGAAGGTCTCATGGGCAAAGTCTGCTTTTTCTTACCGCCCAAATCTTTAGCCAACGGATCATCTGCTCTATAGATTTCCAGGCTATTAACATTGAATAATGTTTTGATATACTCAGCATTACTAATTAAGGCATCGTATTCATCGAAGATGTCCAAGAGATCTATTAATTCTCTCATCTCAGAAGAGACCTTTAGAGCATTCTCATATATTCTTCTTAATCTGTTTGCATAAGTAGATCTCTCATCATCTCTTACTCCACCTATGTATTTACTTATGAATTCTCTAAGACCTTCTCTCTCTAAACTATGTCTAAGAGCATCTTTAATTAATGGGAACTCTTCGCTATTTGCTACATAAATGACTATTCTCTTCGGAGTTATCTTAGCGACATCAATGATCTCTTTAATATCATCTACTAAATTCTTTAAATACTCTTCCTCTAACTCAAGTTTCACATTTATGTACTGGGATAATTTCTGCAGATCAAGTGTTTCCTTTGATACAAGATTCTTCTCCATGAAAACTTCTCTCCATATCTCCTCAGATAGATGAGGTGCATAGATCGATAGATACTTAATCCACTCCTTAACTACTACCAGTATCTCATCCCAGATCTCTTCGTTAGATAGATATTCTTGCAGGTAATTCGGTATCTCATAAACAATTATGTTTCCCGCCTCCCTAATCCTTAATTTTGACAGTGCTTGATCCGCTTTCATCATTTTTCTCGTGATCCTGGATACGAAGTACAAATCTCTTCTAGTAGGATCTCTACGTTGTTTCTTGCTAACTATTTGTTTAGATAAATCATAGATTCTTTTCAGATGAAAAACAACACTTATCGCATACGCATCTCTGTAATCTAAATCCTGATCTATTTCAGATGATAAGGCTAGAACTACTCTCACAGTATCAGATCCTCTCTCTTCAATAGCTCTGAAAACAGGCGTGATGTTACGTTTACTCTTACTCATCTTCTCACCTTCTCTAAGAACCCATCCATGCACTAATATACCTCTAGGCCATAATTCTCTTGGGAAAATAGCTACGTGGTTCATTATGAAGAATGGGAGATGATTATTAGACAGATCCTTTCCAGCAACTCTTAGATCAAGCGGGTACCAATATATAAACTCTCTTCTTATATCATTAATTTTCTCAGGATCAATACTTAGCTTATTAGAAATCTTATTCACATCGCCTATTCCCAGCAAAATATAGTCCCAGAACTCCTCATCTAACTTATCTACACCTAAATCATATCTCCTGATCTTGTGTACTACTGTATAAAAAGCCATATAGATCGTTGAGTCACTCAGACTCTCGATTATCCATGTAGGATCCCATGGAAGTGGCGTACCTAATCCTCTGGTCCTAGCACATGGTTTCTCTCTAAGATTCTCTATTACTAGCATCATATGTCTCTTAGCCTCATCCGGTACAACAAACATATTATTTAATGCCTCGATCCCCTCCTTCTTCCAGTCAGGATAACCATAATTTATAAACCATTGATCTTTAAGGATCTTAACAACTATCTCTGTTCCACATCTACAGTACACTGGAGCATTCATTATTTCATAGAATACATCTCCTCTCCTAATTGATTTGAGGAACTCCGATATATTCTCCCTAGCCACAGAAACACTTTTACCATTGATCCTATTTTTCACGAAGATCTTTATTTCATTATCCTTCACATACCGATCTAGATCATCATACATTTTCCCAGAATTGTATTCCAAGGTATATAATTCTCTAGTTAATTTCTCTAACAAATCTCTCTGAAGACTACTTCTAATCTTAGACTTCTCCGCATACCATTTAGCAGGCAGATCATTGATTCCTGGCACATCAATAATTTTTCTAGGCTCAAGAATCTTTTTGATAAGCTCTTCCCCGGATCTCCCCATAATAATCTCTCTATACGC
>CAZFDB010000124.1:0-3759 GCA_964517475.1 uncultured Desulfurococcaceae archaeon
CCGAGGCCTCCCGATTCCTCTTAATGAAGTAACTCATGATCCTCTCTCGTGCTAGAGCTGACCAAGCATATTCGCCGATGGGCCCAACCTCTGATTCCTCTGTGGATCCTCCTGTGGAGACGTGTACCAACGGGTACACGTTCCCTGTTGAGTAAATGATGAATCTAGACTTAGTGAATCTCTCAGCAACTAAAGCTGGTATATACGTATTTGTAACCCATGTCAGCTCGGGATCCTCCTCAGTTCCAAATTTCTTACCGATCATATAAATAATATTCTTAACCTCAGGCAACTGGTCCACAGCTTTTCTATTGGAAAGATCTAGTTCCATGATCTCTACATTCCTGAAATTAGTTAATTTTTCGATAACTCCTCTTCTAGTGAACCTAGAGACGGCATAGATCTTTCTGGAAGGATCAATGATACTATATGCTCTGGCTAGCATTGACACTAAGCTAGGACCAATCTTACCACCAGCGCCTAATACGAGGAAATCCCCATCTATATACCTTAAATCCTCTATAGTCTCCTCATAAGGTCTTGATAAAAGTTCTTCAAGCTCTTCCTCACTATTAATTTCATCTGGTAGTCTCATAACTTAACCCGTTTTTTGTGATGATACTAGGATATAAGGTTTAAGACATAGGAGTACCCATAAATAAATTTTCATAATAAGATATTAAGGATGTAATAAAATACTAGAGTGATAGAGAAACCTATGGCTATTGAGTAAATCCAATTAAACATGATCTTCTTTATAACTTCTTGAGCACCTATTGATGGACCTATGAGTATAGCTGAAGAATATGATAAAACTATTATGTAGGTGTAGGGGATCGGGATACCCATTACATTCGCCATTGATAGAATAATTAATGTAGTTAGAGTTATTGAGAAGTGTCTTGATATTGTTACGAGGATTTTTTCGTAGATATTCCTATACATCTCGTATCTAATCAAGAAGATTAAGAGAGCTATAGGTGAGAAGATCATGTAGAGTTGTGCTTTGTGGCAAGTTAAACTACTCAGGAAACCAATGTTATTGCCTGCTAAGAGAGATGCTATGATTAGGTAGAATATAACTGAAGAGATCCTGTAACTCACCAAGATCTTTATTATATTTTTTCTTGAGAGATTCAATAGATACGAGATCAAGATCCTGAAGACAATTGTCAGAATAATCGATAAAGACCCAAGGAATACCCAGGAGATCAAGACTTTGAAGAACCATGAAACAATTAGTTCTCCGGATAAGAAGTGTACACCAGCTGTTGAGAAAACTAGGGCTATAGTTGCTGATAAAGATGTTCCTGAAATAGTTGCTATGAAAATACTTGAGATAAGCCCCGCGAAAAGAGATATAATAATCTTTGCGTATTGATCCGATTCATTAGGTGAGCAACTAAGTGGGGATGAGATCAATTTACTCATTAATATGATCCCTATCATACTACTCAGAACAACTATGTATACTACACGCTCTACGCCGAGACCTAAGTATCTCAATAAACCTATTATAGCAAGAGAATTATTTATTGAGATAAGTGCTGCCGAGAATATGCTTAGTGAGATTATGATAATGTCAAGTAATAGCATAGTGACCTTACTAAATTTTCATTGCATAGATCATTCTTCCAATAGTGTGAGCAATATCCTCTGTTGCATCAGCAATATCATCAATAGTTCTCACGAGTTCTATGAGATGAGTGAATTCTAGAGGACTTAATAATTTGTGTTGAGAGTATATTTTGTCTAGGATATGATTCTTCTCAACATCGACTTGATCCTCTATTATATCGATTTCCTTCTCGAGTTTCTCGAGAAATTCCGTGTCTCCTAATCCTTTCTCAAGCATTTTTTGAAGTCTCTCTAAACCTGATCTAGTTAATACGAGGGTTCTACCAAGTTCTCTATAGATCTCAATTATATGAGTATTACTACGGATACCACTCTTAACTCCTCTTAAAAGCTCCATAGCTATGAAATACAGATGATCCTCAATATCATCAGTTTTATTTACTATGTAGTATAAATCTGGAACCAGAGATACGGTAAGAGAACTTCTAGCAAGTCTTTTAAGAGCTTCCTCAGCTATACGATCAGCGCTTTTCTCCAGAATAACAACTTCGTTAGTGAGTTTCGCGATCTCATCATCACTTAATTTCTCTGTAAGCATTCTATAGACAATAGTGCATGAATCTAGGCTAAGAGTAACATGATCAAATAACATCTTGAATATCTCTGCATCACTTCCTAACACTCTCTTCAAAAAACCATGTGGTTTCTTAAAAATACTCACCATGGCCGCACATAGAGAAATAGTTATAGAGAATATATATATATAAATATTATTCAATTGATCCCTCATTGACTATAATAAGATCAAGGCAAGTCTCGTTTAGAGAGATAACATGTTCTTCAATACTATATAATTAGGCAACATAACTCTTCTTGATTTGATGTGTTAGGTCTTATACAATAATTCAAATCTTCGAATGTGTTTCATTGTTGAAAATAATGGTTGTGAGAGGAATTGGATCATAATTTGAATATACGTAATGTATTAATACTCAAATAATTCAATAGATAATAATTAGGTTTAAGAGGTTCTCGAATATGAGTATAAGGTTACTCTTAGGATCTAGACATAAGAAAAATAAGGTGAGTATACCTCTTATATTATTATTTGTTCTCTTTATAATAATAGCTAGTATTTTAACTAACGTATACGGATCTCTTGTATCTGACGCATTCATCGTAGCCCCTGGCAGCATTGTGAAGAAAACAATTCATATAAGTAATGGTAGTTATGTTGAGATGAGATTCAGTGTATTTGTATCAAGTGGTTTTAGCGATATTATCTTCAGAGCTTTGGATCCTGATGGAAACGAGATTTTTCTGAGGAAGAAGGTATACGGTGATTTTAGTTGGAATTTTACTGCTTATAAGAGCGGGAATTATGTATTAGAGTTCGATAACACATATTCTAATTCGCCTAAATATATAGCCTTAGCAATGTCTATTGAGCCTCCTCCTAAGACCATAACCTCTTTCATAACATTTACAACTGTGCTCTACTCAACACATACAGAAACTGCGACGATCCCTGTGACAAGTACAACGACTATTATATCACCTACAACTGAATCTGTCACGTACATAAAGACCGTGACAAGTATCTCAACGTACACAGTGATTTCCCACACAATACATACGGAAGTTATCTATGAATCACGGAAAACAACATTTATAGAAACTATCACGTCAGTATTATTCGCGACCCGGATTACTGAACATTTTACCAAGTATTTCGAGTCGATCTCTATCCCAGCAACCACTACCCTGATCTCAACAATAATTATATTACTCAGATCCATAGAAATTTTCCCAGAGATAATCGTAATGTTCATTATAGTGGTAGCTATAGTATTATTCGGAGTAAAATATCTTATGAGAAGAAGAGTAGGCTGATCCTATCCCTGATCTAAAGGATTAGGATTCACGATAAGGCGGAGAATTAAATAATGAAAAGTTTGTGTAGTAATTTAATATCCCCTGGGATATCTACATGTTACTGGAATGCTCACTAAATGCTTAGGTGGCGGAGGATATATTTCCCATGATTCAAGTATTAATAGTTTATTGGCTAGCTGTTTTCACCACTGTGACATTGCTGGGATACGCCATAAGTAAGTTTATTGGAAACATGGTTGTAGCATGGTACATTAATCCACCAAGACCTCTTAACTGGGTATTCAA
>CAZFDB010000125.1:0-353 GCA_964517475.1 uncultured Desulfurococcaceae archaeon
ACAGAATCCTCCTAATGATATATCTAGTGATCTTCTTAGTAGATTAGTTATGTAATTAGCTAAGGTCATGCCTTTAGACCTAGCTATTTTCGAAACCTTTATGAGAAGATCCCGATCAACTGTTATAGTACTTTTCTTATTCATGTCCTTAAATCATCTCTATATATATCATATATCTCGACAATATTTATCTTAATCAGATCATCTGATTAAATAAGTTTTTAAATAAATTTCTATAATAGATTAATTAAGTATAATTAAATATAATTATATACAATTAGCAAGATTTATAACCATTGGCAACCGCCGATAAAAATGGGAATATTGAATGGTTGCCCCCTCATATGATTGGT
>CAZFDB010000125.1:363-2018 GCA_964517475.1 uncultured Desulfurococcaceae archaeon
GTTGGATTCAATGATTTGGTGTGTAGCGATCTCATCAATACTTATTGGATTAGCCGCGTTAAAAACTAATCTGAGTGCTGGGAAAATAACTGATGATTATGACTTGAGTGGATTAGCATATATTCTTCTGATAATAGGAGTTTTTCTATTCGCTAGTGGACTCGCTATAGGGATACTATGGCCATTCCCCATGGCTGGGGGTGTATACAATGTTCTCTTCAGCGGATCCTCAGCTCTCGGAGGCATCATGTTAATATCTATCTCAGCAACACTTCTCAGAAGAGGGGATCTAAGATTTATTTCTTATCTAGCATTCCTCTTCGGAATATATCTATTAGTTGCAGCGTTCTCAATAGCCTATTACAATTTAACTAAGACACCACAATTCTCAGCAACAATATTCGCACTACTAGGAGTATCATCAATACTATCACTACCAGCGGTGGCTACGGGGAAAAGATTATTTCTGAGAATATTTGGTGTATTAGTAATAATAACAGGGATACTATGGCTCTTCGAAGCAGCAAACGTAACCTACGCACACTTAGCACCTCCACCACCCAAGACATAGATATTGGAAGAACCGGATTCAAAGAATTCCCAAAAAGAACCTTTTTTAATAACTCCTATCACATAGTTCTCCCACAATAATTTTAAGAAACAGAAGACCACTCCTAGATCCAGGGTATTTTATTCATGAGACTATGGAGTTTAGATCCTAGATACTTAGATCCTAGGGGTCTAGTTGCTCTCTGGAGAGAAGCTTTGTTAGCAAGAAAAGTTTTGGAGGAGAGGACGAGAGGTTATAGAAATCATCCACAGTTGATAAGGTTTAGGAATCATAGAGATCCGATCTCTATGATCAACGCATATCTCCACCAAATATATCTAGAAGCTGTTAAGAGAGGATATAAGTTCTCGCGAGAAAAGATCCCTGAGAACCCTCCATTGCCTGAAGAAAATGATAAGATCCCTGTGACAATAGGACAACTAATATACGAGGCACAGATCCTCATAGTGAAAATTAATGCGAGAGACCCCAAGTGGCTAGCAAAGCTCCTAGAAACAGAATGCTTTGAGCCAAACCCAGTGTTCAGAGTAGTGCAGGGCTTTGTTGAGCCGTGGGAGAAAATAAATAATTCATTACTAAAACAATTCAGAGAGAGATTCCCAGAGATGCTAATAAGGATCTGTAATCAGAGAATCATCTGATCCGCTCCTCCCCGAACAAGCGAGGTTTCTCTTCACGCGGTTCATTGGCTCCCCATTTATTTGGAGCTATATCAATAACTATGAAAAGTATAAGGAAAAGTATAAGGGCAACTCGATCAAAACCATTATATATTATATACAGGATTCATGTATAGAGATGTTATTAGGATCCCGTATATTAGAACCCTCCTGCTTACCTCCAAGCATGAGTTATATTACACAGAAACAAGGGATCACACAGATCTATTCTAGCCAATGAGTATAGAATATTCACATAGATCATCAATATATCTGTGGAGAAGAGCTATGAATAAGATCTCTACACCTCAGATCAGTTGAATAATATTAATACTCTATCTCATCTCTACTACGAAACAGTGATTCCTAGCCTACTCACGCAATCTCTTTCTTCCGTGGATAACACTGATCATATGTACTTAGCA
>CAZFDB010000125.1:2028-3696 GCA_964517475.1 uncultured Desulfurococcaceae archaeon
ATATATCCGCGGAGAAGAGCTATGAATGTCATCTCTACATCTCAAACTAGTCAAATAATATTAATACTCTATCTCATCTCTACTACTACGAAACAGTGATTCCTAGCCTACTCATACAATCTCTTTCTTCCGTGGATAACACTCATCATATGTACTCAGCACATGACTTATTACTTCCCAATAATATCTTAGTATAAGAGAAGAGTTCTCTCTCTAAGTCTTCCTGTGAGTGGATCTATTTCTAGTTCAAGAACCTCAAGTGTTGTTACACCTATAAGGATCTTGTCTATGATATCTGAGACAAGCACTGGAATCACCTCTGATTTTCCCATAATCTCGATATATGCTCTTGATCTCTCAATCTCAATTATGCCAGAACCAGTCTCCACCTTAGACTTACCCGTGATCCTTAGCCCCAGCCGATCAGCTATACTCCTCGGAACAACTGTTAGCGTAGCCCCCGTATCCACTAGAGCTCTCGCCTCGATAATCTTCGAAGCATCCTCATTACCAATCCTGATATCAACCCATACATGACCCATATAAACTCCATAAATAATTCCCCACTTAATTAAAAAAATTAGAGTAATAGCCAATCCCACCACTGTTATTGAAAAAAGAAAACAGAAACCCAACTTATATTTCTAATGATGACCACTACCTCCTCATTGCAATGATAATTCTCGTGAGCCCCTTGGAACCATTACCTAACACTACGCTATAGACATAATAACAATGTTAGACTAAACATATGCCTCCGAGGCCATTATAAAATCCATAGTTCCGAGCGGTGATGTAGCGAGATCTCAGCGAATAGATCTTCTATAGAGTTGGGGGTCAGAGAGTTTTTACGCTACAAGATCTTTTGATATAGGTTTTATCTCGATATTCAGCTTTCTCGCAGTCTCAATAGCTTCTGGGTCTATGAATCCTGAGACTATGACTAGTCTTGGTCTTATGCCTGTCTTCTCCTCATAGAGCCTGCCTATTTTATAAAGCTCCGCAACATCACCTCTAGAAGTCCTTGACTTGATCTCTATCAGAACATGCTCTCTATCTCTGACTAGAATATCTATTTCTATATTTGCTGGATACCCTTACACAAGTCCCTTCTCATCGTAGATAGTTACCTTCTCAACTTCTGCAGTCCCAAAGAGATCCTGCAAAACATCTTTCATTGCCTCTCTGAAATCAGTCTCGCTTATGACACCAAATCTATGAGCTATGACCTTCAATACTCTACGTGTCTCTCTCACCTCCTCGAGAGTTTTAATAACCCTCTGCTCCTCCTCGGAACCTAGACTCATAGGGTTAAACCTTAGCCCGTTTGTCCCTAGATGTTCATTCTCATTAATTTATTTTTATTCGTTGCATCTAGAGACTTCCACTTCACCCACAGGGATCTGGATATCCCTATGGGGTCATGAGCGGCTGTCGAGCCTAACGGCATGAGGCTCCCATCTAGAGCTAGGCCCCCGAGACTCGGAGCAATGCTCCCATCGCCTCGGAGGCTTTATCCACGCCACTTAAAAATTTTATATGTAAGATTATAAGTTTTTCTCTAATAACTTAAGCACTACCCGCAGACTAGAAAGAAACAACAAACTATCTAATTGCCTTGAGAACCTTAAACCAAAACAAATAAACAAAACAAATAATCATGAAAAA
>CAZFDB010000126.1:0-3691 GCA_964517475.1 uncultured Desulfurococcaceae archaeon
TCTCTAAGTACTCTTCAATATGCAGTAACTAAAGTATACTTCCCACATCGATTAATCATAGGTTGAGAAGATGTATAGATGCCCTATCTGTGGTTCCACAGAGATTGTCTGGGATGAGTTTAGAGGAGAGGTTGTGTGCTCATCTTGTGGCTTAGTCATGGATCAGATTTATTATACTAATCGAGGTTTTGTGGAGGATCTCGCTGATAAGAAGATTAGAAAAAGAGTAGGTTATGATAGATCCTATGAGAAACCTGGGAGAGTTCTTCGTATGTATAATAAGTTATTTGGTTCATGGAGTCTTCGGAGAGATCTTGATGTAAATATCAATTCTCTTGAGACCCTGGTAAATGGTGTATATACAGGACGTGTATTTAGACATAGCAGAGATGTTTTGTTAGAGAAAATGCTTGATATCTCCCCAACTCTCAAGAAGATATATGAATACACATCATTATTCCCTAAACTCTCTTCAAGAACTTTCAGAGCTAGGTTGCTGATCTCGTATGTTCTTCTCAAGAAGTCTGGGAATGGTTTCGCTAGTAATGATATTCTAAGTAGAGCTTTTTCGATTAGCAAGAATCATCTTAATAGAGTAAAGAAGGAACTCAATAAATACCCTGAACTAACGAAATTCATAGATTCTCTCAATATAGATGCTAGAGAAATTGAGGAGTTAGATAGATATATTATTAAGATAGCCTCCACTAATAAAATTCCTTGAGGTGATTCCATCACGCTGGGTTTTCTCTCGAGTAAATTCATGAATAAAAGTAAGAGTAGTGGAGGTATTGCGGATCTGGGGTCTGAAGAAGATCTCTATGTCGCTGAAGAGCATAAGCTGCATATATGTGGTTATGAACTTATTAGGAGGAGAAATGGTAAAGATGATGATTTTGATCCGGAGATCATAAGATCTTTTATAGATACTGTAAGAAATAAATTACCTAGATCATCAGCTTTCTACATAGTTACTCTAGTCAAGAGATACTATGGAGGAACATATATCTTATGTATTGATAAGAGTGATAGAGTAAGATCAGTATGTGAGTTACTAGCAACATCTCTCGAGACATTAAGTAAGGGGCTCATAAAAACAAAGAAATTGAGAACAAGAGATATTCAGGAGATAATTTCTCTCAAATATATTCAGAGTGGTGAGGTGCCGGAGACACATGTTTTATTAGCAGATACAATAGATATTAGAGAAATAAATTACTCCCTGAAAGATTTCAGTGTTGAAGATGGTATCTATCTAGGAGAGACGACTAAGACAAGGATCAGAAGTAGATACACAATACCTACAAAAGATCTTATTAGACACATAGCTATATTCGGTTCAACAGGCTCTGGAAAAACAACTACTGCTGCAGCAATTGCCTACAGAGCTTTCTTGAAAGGATTTAGGGTCTATATTCTTGATTGGCATGGAGAGTATAGAGAGATCATAAGATCATCTTATTTGAGAGAGGTAGAGATCAAGTATCTAAGTACCTTGGAGAAACTAGAGATCTTTAGAGAACATAGTGTTATCTCAGAGATTTTTGAAACAGTATTTGATCTAACCCCAGCTCAAAGCTATGTTCTAAGTAAATCATTAAGTAGATTAAGAGATCGTGAATTCTCTTTCAGGAGATTATATGATGAGATAAGTATGTTCCCAGAAGACGCTAAGTGGGTTCCGGAAACAAAGCTTTCATTGATGAGAAGAATTGAGCAATTAATAGATCATGATAACGAGACATATAATGATGATTTTAAAAAGATCTTTTCAAACAACTATAGAGAGATTATCTCAATAAATCTCTCGAAACTAAATAGGACATCAATAAGATCCTTAGCATCGCTACTGATACTAAAGACAATTGCTTTAAATAATAGTAGAGGTAGAGATAATGCTTCTATTAATACTTTAGTAGTTGTTGACGAGGCTCATCATATATTTAAGAGATCAGAGGGATCCTCTGTAGCTAGAGATTCATTGGCGGAGATTAGGAAATATAATATTGGTTTAGTAATGGTTACGCAGTCTCCTAGTTACGTTGGTGATGATATTCTTAAGAACACAAACACTAAAATTATTCATAGCATAAGATCTGAGGCTGATCGGAAAATATTGAGAGATGCATTATATCTTCCGAAGGAATTTGATGAAGTTATTCCCTTACTAGAAATTTGTGAGGCTATAGTAGCATCAGCTTCTAAGCCTTATCCTATTATAGTTAAAATCTCTCCACCAAACCGATCTATTTAATAACATATTTGATGAAGCATATAACTATTTATTGATCATTGCTACCAACGTAAAATTTATAATCTCTTTACTTAGTAGCTAGTGTAAAAGGGTTCTTATGAAGATTGTCTCTGTCAAAATCCCCAGATCATATTTAGAGGATATTGATAGATTAGTTAGAGAAGGCTACTACACCTCGCGTAGTGAATTTATAAGAACTGCTCTAAGGATCTTGTTGGTGAAGGAATTAAATAGATTATCTACTAAAAAGACCTCAGATAATTACTTTGACGAAGATGAGTTCGTGGAGGATAATTATAGTTTTAAGAGAAACTCTGTCAAGAAAAACTACTTGGATATCTAAGAGATTATCTTCCTCTTTCTCGCATAGCTAATTAATTTCTTCAAGAGATCTATCTCAGATCTACGAGACTTCTTCTTAGAACTCTTCATCTTGAGAGAAGTGTAGAAAATCTCTTCCTCAGAAGAATCTTTACTCTCACCAACTACCTCACCATCTCCTCTAATAATCATTGTCTTCACGTCAACTACCTCCTTACCACTCATCTCTAATATACCGCCTACAACTATGAGGAGAGTTTTATTCTCAATTGCTCTTGTTAAAGCTATAGGTCTTATATTTCTGAATTCTCTACTGAGTTTATTAAATGATATCATCAGATCCACTTCACTCAATGCTAGGAATCTAGGTATCTCTGGAGCAAATATGTCTTCCTCGAGCAACACACCGAATCTCATATCACTAAAATCGAATAACCCCAGATCTTTTCCCGGAGCCACGTAAGCACTCTCACTACTAGTTAAGTTAAGTTTTCTGTATTTAAACACCACACCTTCTTCTTTGAATGGAGATATGAATAGTGAGGATATATATAGTCTAGGTCCAGCTCTCTCTAGAATTGATCCTGTTAATAAATATATGCTGTGTTTACGTGCAATATCTATTAAAACATTAACTAATGCACCAGGTATCTTCTCCGAGAATTTATTCAATATATTCTGTGAAACTCCGGGGTAATCTATTAATGGACCTACACTAAACCAGCTGGGGAAAAGGCAAATATGTGGATCATGATCCTTCTTCGACTCCTTAATCAACTCCAAGATTCTATTAATATTCTCTTTCCTAGATCTAGGAATAATCCTCATGTGAGGAACAGCGATTTTTAATTCCTTAACCTCATCTAATTCCCTCAGATCTTTCCTATTAATTCTGACGTCATCAAATAAGGAGTAACTCATAAATATCCATATAATAGAAATGAGGAGGATTATAAAGAGAGAAATTACCTCCCTAATATAAAAGATCGGATAGTATCAGGTAATATGTTTAAATACCAAAGAATCATATCACAGAAACACAGACAAAGAATCATAACTACACATATATGTAAAAACAAATATAAAGCTTGTCACAATGGATAATATGTTAATGTT
>CAZFDB010000127.1:0-3622 GCA_964517475.1 uncultured Desulfurococcaceae archaeon
ATTATACACTCTCTCGAGATATTAACAATAAGTAGATTAGTTGAAGAAGGTTATGAGCCGGAGATATGGGTCAGTGTAAATGTTCCCGATGGGGAAAAGATGAATAAATCACTAGTGGAGAAATACTCGAGATTGATAAAACATCTATAGTTTCACTGAGATCTAAGCCACTTAGGTATTCTACGGACAACTCTACCAAATACTTTATTCATTGAATCTTCTGATAGAGGAGGGTCATATAAACCAGCACTCTGAATTCTTCTCGAGGAATATCCTCTGCCTTGTTTCATTGCCGAGGATAAGTTCTCTAGGAGAGTTAGTATCGGGGATATCTCGTTGAATAATTTTTTGTTCCTCAGATTTATTCGTAGTTCCTTAATCATCTCAGTTATTCTATCAATATCTTCCTCTGTCGGCTCATAATCAGCCTCAGGATCTAGAACACTTGATCTGTTTAATCTCACAAATAATTTTAGAGCACCCCAAACCTCTTCATTAGCAATTAACTCAACAGCTTCATCAAGATCTTTTTCATCAGGTACGTACCCCTTCGCTAATCTAGCAATTGTGTAGAGCGGTATCTTTGACGCCTCGGCTTGATTCATTGGATTCGACATGTATATGGGGGTGTACCTCATTATTCTAGGGTCTCTCCCTTTGATATAGTCTAGGTGTAGTCTCACCACACCTCTTACAGTAAAGAAATCATTTACAGGGTAGTTATCCCATATAGATGGGTATCTACCACTTATCTCTCTGAAATACTCAATATCATCGAGACTTATTGTTGGTGAAACAACGTATCTCCCTGTCCATACTATCTCAATATTACTCTCAAGGATCTCTCCAAGTTCTCTCAAGTAATTCTTTTCATATCCCCAGTAAAATGTTGGTACGAAAATCAATTTATCGGGGCTTAACTCTTTATAGACTTTATTAACTAGTTTTGCCTGTGCCTCAGCCAATGTTCTGAAACCCTCTCCCCTGAGCTCAGGCGATATATCATCTAAGAATACTCCAAGAATCCTCACACCAAGATCCATGAATAAACTCAGTTTCTTGATTAGTAAGTCTATGTCTGTTTTCGAGGAGTAATTTATGTCTAGTCCTGAGGAAATCGCGTAGGAGAAAACAACATTATTTCTATAAGAAGCATCTATTAATCTTGAGAACTCCTCAACATAGCTTTGTGGATAGGGGCTTCTCCAAAAAATTCTGTGATAAGGATCGTCTTTAGGAGCATAGACATATAAGTTCATACCAACTCTACACATGAAAAATATGATTGATAAACGATCAATGAAATCCCATGGGAAACCGTAGAAACCTTCGACAACACCGATCAACATATTTATTCACCAAAGTAATATTCGATTAACTATGTTTATTAGCCATATAGCTTATAATAAGAATCAAAAAGATTTAGTGACTTTAACCTATAATCTTACCAAGACACTCTCCCTAGGCCTCCCCGGCCCCTCATAATATATCTCTACGGACTCAATAATCTCAGGTGGGTAGAACTCTATCTCTATTAATTCTCCAGGAGACATGTTCTTCCCTAAATGAAATGTTTCCTTGGAATATTTCTTGCCAAATTGTGTTCTTAGACGATCCTCGGCAGAAGCTCTTGAGGATACTATGGTGTAGCTGTAGTTTATCACTACCGACACAACCTCAATGGTTTTCTCAGACACATTCTTAATTGATACACCTCTAGAGGTTCTCTCCACCTTAAAGTAACTTGGTTTCGTAGACATAAATACTCCCAGAATCTATTTTTCTTAATAATATATATCACTAATCACCACTATCTAAAACCATGAAAAATACGGGAGGGATTAGAGGAGGTATTCAAGTTTAATGATGATGTGTTCCTCAGGATCATTGAGTAGTGGCTGATACCTGTGCCTCAGCAGTTCTCTGAGTTGTTGGTGGAGTTGATATTAATTTGATCTTAGCTATCTCAACTTTCCTGATCGGATAGATCTTTTTTGCTTCTTGGAATATTTTGTTCTGGATCTCTCCTAAGGATGCTTTAATAAACTCATCTAATGTTTTCTCGGAGGCTTCTTTCTCAAGTATCTCAAAAATCTTTTTTCTAATAAGTTTCTTCTGAGAAGTCTTACATTTATATGTTGTGAAAACAACTCCTGTCACTCTTATCTTGTACCCGTCTCTACTCACTAGATTAATTACCCCAGCAACTTTACTTGTTTTTCTCCTAGTCAGACTTCTTAAGTAGTCTCTAGCTAACTCCATCATTTTAAAACTTGTTAATGCTCTATCACCATCGATACCTGATATCTGGAACTTGAATCTTATGTGTAGTTGCGATATATCCCCGGTGATATCGTATAGTGGGACCTCAATAGTTCTACCAATAACTTTCCAATCCTCATCCCCAGGTACAGTACCTATCTCAATCTCCCCAAATAGTGGAGGAGCAATAATCCTGTACCACTTCTTATACTTCCATTTCTCTCTACCAGGTATCCTAGCTCTCGAAGACATCTTCTTTCCCGAAACCTATATACTTTATCTATTTCAAGCTTATAATATTATTCCTTACGATATTATTCCTGATTCGTTGCATCATTCGAATGAATAACATGTTCACCTATTTCACAGAACATGAGTCTAAAATTACAACAATTAATCTCTGCGATCCTTGATGCAACTTTCGGGTACAGGGATCTAATAACATAGCCTAGTTCTCTATTGCTGTAATTTATAACAATCTTTTTAAGAGATGTTCACAATACAGCTCTTGTAAATAACCCAGTGATATATCCTAAGATTTATTGCTTGAGTCATCATCTATATTCGAGGGGTGTTGACTTTTACACGAGATATAAAGGTTAGATTATGATTTCGAGATCAATCTCTGCGTTCAATAGATCTATCCTGCAAAACACACTGATCTGGTTAAATAAGAGCTACGTATGAAATCTAATTTAACCCCTTACACATGCCACAGTGCTTGTCATGACCAGATCTAAGCATATTCCTCTGAAGACAAGCTATTTTCTTACTTAGTTTCTCATTGTAGATATAGGGATCACCAGAGAAATCATAAGTAAACAACTGAAAACTAGATCTCTTAACCGATATATCTGCATCGATTGTTTCTCTCAACAGATCTTCGTTAGAAGTAGAGAGACTCAAGTAGAATTAGGTGAGAAGAACAAGGATCGTAGAGACCTTTTGCAGAAGAACGTGGTAATATGAGCAGAGAGATCTGTGAAGTCATTGACTACTCGGATCATCATTTTTAAGATTCGATCTCTCGCCATCTACAAAAACATTATTAAGCTTTTTTGAATCCTAAATAAGCCTCATAATACAAAACTTAAAGAAGTCAGAAAAAGTTATTAAAGTAGAGGAAAAAAACTAAAGGTCTTATATCTTAAACCCCAACACGCATTTCTGCCAGTTCTCTCAAAACCCTTCTTTTAACCAAAGGTCTTAATGCGAATAGCACCGTCGAAGCTACGAGGAGATCGAATGCTACACATACGTAGAGAGGCACGTACCAACTGGCGGTGACGGCAGCTATAAATGCTGCTCCCCACCCTGCTAGTGGCGAAGAACATCCTTTGGCAGTATATACTATGCCGTA
>CAZFDB010000128.1:0-3603 GCA_964517475.1 uncultured Desulfurococcaceae archaeon
TAAAACTACTTTCTCGTTCATCTGGATCGATGAAGCGATCTGTGAGACAATTATCTTGTAATTATTTTTTGAGACAAGATATCTCTTACTCAAATGAGGTCCTCAAGACTAATTATTTATGTTAATGTATAATAAGATTTATTACTATGATCCATTACTCCTCAAAAATCCTTAGCCACTGAACCTTACTGCCCAATTCTCTCCACCGCATTAATTAGATCTGGTATTTCTTTCTCGCTTAAGCCTCTCACTAATCCTATTCTAGAGTTCTTGTATATCTCTAGTGTAATATTGTCTCTGTACAAAATATATCTATATGCATCGTCTCTAAAATTCATTTTGATTATTGAAGATATCTTATTCAGATCTTCTCTCATTATTTTTCTCGGGAGCCTTATCTGATAAATGTTTTCCCTAGCACATTTCTTTAATATTTTCACGGGCTCTAACTTATCTATGAATTCTGTTTGTCTCAGTGAACATACTGGGCACTTAGGATTTCTATGAATTATTAATGACCCTATCTCTAGTTTCCTTAGATCCAAGTAATAGATCTTTGGTTCTATATTGTTCCCGAGTATTATGTCTAGAGCTATTTTAGAAGCTAGGGAGGCTGTGGAAACAACTGTGAGAACAGATACTCCTATCACATTACACGGATCACCTTCTCTTCCTAGTACAATGCTCTGAGGAGTATATATGCACCTTAAACAAGCTGTTTCACTAGGTATAACAGGCATAACCACTCCGTAGAACCCCTCAACAGCAGAATATATATAAGGTTTGTTACTCAGAACCGCTGCCTCGTTAACAATGAATCTTGTCCTCATATTATCTAAACCATCTAACACTATGTCCACATCTCTCAACAGATCCTTTGCATTATCAACATCAAATACATCAATTATATACTCAACATCTACATCTGGGAAAACCTCTCTTATACTTCTAGCAAGAGCGAATGCTTTAGGGACACGTTCTCTGACATCGTCATATTTATAAGCTAAGGTTCTCGGTATATTTGATAACTCGACCTCGTCTGAATCAATTATTTTAATTCTTCTAACACCAGACCTAGCCATGAATAATGCTATTGCGGAACCTAATGCTCCAGAGCCTACTACTAGGATACTACTACTCATAATTTTCTTTTGATTCCCGATCCCGAATTCCTTCATAATAATCTGTCTTGAGAACATCTCAATATACTCCCACAGATCTCTTATAGCCACACTACCACACCTCCGATATAGAAGGGATTAGCGGTCAGGGTCGCTCCACCTCAATCATCGATCAGCGAAGTCCTTCTCTTCATCCCGGATCATCATAGGTGATCCCGCTCTCGAAGCGGGCGAGTCTTGTATTTCTCATACGGTGAGCATCTTTGTAGTCTCGGGAGAAATATATTGCTTACCCAATGTTAAATAGTTGCTCACGGATTTATATTTAAGGGATGCGGTTACTCACATATAAAACCCTCGGCATTATCAAGGATCAAAACACCGTAGTTAAATTATGATTTAGAGATAGTTCTTTGAGAATGAGTAAGAAATGAATAAGATATGTGAAATCTGTTGGGAGAGGCCAGTTGTATATAAATGTGGGATGTGTGGAAGATTTGTTTGCAAGGATCATTTTTTGAAGGATGGGGGTATATGCGTAGTATGTAGCGAGACTTTATGTCGTGTATGTAGAAAGAATTTATCTATTACTACATGCCCATCTTGTGGGAGACTTGTATGCCACTCATGTTTAATTGATCGGGAGGGGATCAGGATCTGCTATATGTGTAAAATATATGGAAGAAACAGAATCTTTAGAGAAACCCTGAAAACCATTATTCGAGTATAGATACATCTACTCCACAGTAACTGTTTTCGCTAAATTCCTAGGCTTATCTGGATCATAACCACGGGCAACCGCTAAGTGATATGATAGAAATTGATATGGGATGATAGAAAGTAGCGATGCATTTAATCCCTGTAGCCTCGGTAGCTTAATTACGTAATGTGATAATCTATGAACTCTTATATGATTCTCGGGAGCGATAGATATTACATAAGCGTTTCTAGCTCTCATCTCCTCAATGTTCCCGAGTATAAGTTCATTATCATCCTCATCATCAATGACTGTGAAAAATACTGGAAAATCTTTCTCTACTAAGGCTATCGGGCCATGCTTACTTTCTCCAGCTGGGTAAGCCTCAGCGTGGATATATGAGATCTCCTTAATTTTTAATGCCCCCTCAAGAGATATTGGATATGATAAACCTCTTCCCAAAACATACATACTACTTCTATCCCGCAACTTCTCAGCCAACTCCTTGGCTTCTATATCTACGCTCCTCAGCACAGACATCATTATATTAGGAATATTCATTAGATCTCTCAAATAATTATTTGCCTTACTAATACTCAATTTCTCTAATAATCTAAACACTATGAAGAGACCTACTGCTATCTGTGTAGTGAAGGTTTTTGTAGCTGCAACACCAATCTCGGGCCCAGCTCTCGTATATATTTTAAAATTAGACTCTCTAGGGATAGTGCTATCTATAACATTTGATATAGCTAGTACAATAGCACCTCTACTCTTAGCTATTCTAACTGCTTTAAGAGTATCTATAGTTTCACCACTTTGACTTATGGCTATCAATAGATCTCCTTCACGAAATATATTTTTGAGCAGCCCTACCTCACTTGATATAAAGGGTATTGAGAGAAGACCTAAATATTTCTTTAAGGCGTAATCAAGTACTAAGCCAGCATGATAAGAGGATCCGGATCCCGTTATAAAGATCCTATCGCTTCTTAGAAATAGATCAAGAATATTAATATTATTAATTTGATCAGGTAACCCCATTAATGTTTGTTCTATAGAGTATGGTTGCTCGTATATCTCTTTAAGCATATAGTGTCTATATCCTCCTTTCTCAATATCTCTATAATCCCAATCAATAAAACGGATCCTTTCCTCAAGATTAATTAATTTATCTTCTACGTCATAGACATACACCTTATTAGGTGTTAAGAAACCATATTCACCGTCTTCTAACACGATAATTTTCTTTGTGTAGTCAATAATAGCTGGTATATCACTAGAGATAACATTGAAATCATTACCTAATCCAATGATTAATGGAGAGACTCTCTTGGCGAAATATATTCTCTCAGGCTCTTTACAATACAAAATTACTAGAGCATATGTTCCCGTGATTAATCTCATTACCTCTCTAATAGCTCTTAACATATCACCATTGAAATAATGTAGGTACTTCTCCAATAGATGAGCTATTAATTCTGTATCAGTTTCACTAGTAATAATATGTCCTTCTCTCACTAGAGAGTCTTTTAAAATATCATAGTTCTGTATTACACCATTATGAACAATTGCTATACATCTATTACAATCTGTATGAGGATGAGCATTTATGTCATTAATAGATCCGTGAGTAGCCCATCTCGTGTGCCCTATACCACTTAAGCCATCAAATTTTTCAAATCCTAATCTCTCGTAAAGATCATCGATCTTCCCCTTAGCTTTAGACACTATAATTTGACCGTCTCGATCAATAACTGCAAAACCGACAGAGTCGTACCCTCT
>CAZFDB010000129.1:0-3595 GCA_964517475.1 uncultured Desulfurococcaceae archaeon
AAGATTTATGATGAGCCAAGTGAATTATATGTGAGATACAGTGATAGAATATATAGAGTTGTTTTGAGTAGAAGTAATTATGAGAGAAAAATTGATCATATTCAATATAGTTATAGAACAGAGATATATGATGGGGGCAAGAGATTAATTGGTTATGAAGAGGCCTCTTACCCGATATACAGTAGAGATGTTGTGGAGAACACTGTGAAAAAAGCTGGTTTCAAAATCCTCGAGACAATAAATCTTGTTTGGGATCCAGTCAAATATATGTATAGATTTAATAGTAGTAAAGAGCTTGATAGTATACTCTACGTAGTATCTCCGGAGTAGATGTCTATGAGTGATGAGGAGACTAGGATAATTAATGTATCGCCTCAATTCAGAGTGCTTCAGCTAAGTAGGAGAGAATTGATTGAGGGATTACTAAAGGTTTTGTTCACGGAACCTATAGCTATAATAAGCGAGGATCCTGGGAAATATATTTATGTGAAGAAGGATCCGTTTATAATCAGTTTTATCTATATCGAGGAGAGAGATGATCTGAGTTTTCTATCAAATATATTTATTATCGAGAGAGGATTTGCGATTGATAGAGAGAGAAAATTGATCTATGAAGTAATCTCTATGCCGAGAAGAGGTTTTTGGGAGATCTATGTTTGGAGCCTATTATTCAACTCATCTATTGAGGTTCTTGATAAGGAGGATGAGACAGGTTACTTATGCGTTAAATGTGGAAGGATCTACGGGGATTTCGAGAAGATGTATAAGCATTTCATAACTAGACACAAAATAAATACCTCAACAATATCAGGAAGATCAGTTGTTGAGAGTATTACAAAGATACTTCGTGTAGAGAAAAGATTTAGAGATAAGGAGAAATCACTTAATGATATAAGACTTCTTGATCCTAGAAAAATATTTAATTAATACTCCTCGCAGATTATTTCTAAACCACCGTCTCTCAGAATCAATATGTTTATGGGTTTAATCAATTTTCTATGTCTAATACATTCATCAGCTTCGTAGTGAAGCATACCTAAGATATATGATAGATTCGCTTTTAATCTAATACCTAACTCATCAGCTCTTCTAAAAATAATCTTCGGGATATCAAGAGTATATGTGTTTGGCTCCAGACGTATCTTATCCACCGACAATAATTCTTTGTAAATTCTCAAGGTCTCCTCAGCTAATCTAATTTTCCTCATAGCTTGTTTCTCAATAACACTAATATTCTCGCGGGCAGTTCCCAGCAACTCCGCTACCTCTCTCTGCTTATAACCCTGGATCCTTAGTTTAAGTATTTGGTATTGTCTCTCAGTTAATAAACCGTACCTCTTTCTCCCAGAGCTCATAAGTCTCTAAGTAACTATGTTTCTCAGTCATTATTAGAGTGATTCGAAAAATTTTTGAGTATACGGAATAAATTTTATTTTATAGATTCATTCAAGATCCTCATTAGAGACAATACAAATACAAAAATTTTTGGGGGTTAATCTTATAAATGAATAATATCACTATACTCCGGTATGAAACATGAGGAGTAGTAAAGATCTATTAATCGGTGTTTCAAAAAATATTCTTTTGATAATAATAGTGATTGGTATAGTAGCTGCTACCGCATCAATCTATATATATAATTACCAGAAAACACCTACTACATCAACAGCGTCATTAACAAGACCTCTACCAACAACATTAACGATCACGACCCCTACCACATCACCAGCAACTAAATTGGTTCCTGTTCAGAAGATAACAATTATAACAACAACCGAGGCGGAGGATCCTCTTAGGTGGGCAGCTGTTCAAGCAATTGCTAATGAGTGGAGGAAGCTCGGCTTTGAAGTAGAGGTTATTGGGCTAGAGAGTTCTCAGGTGGATAAGACATGCTACTACGAGTGGAATTTTGATGCATGCGTATTTGGATGGGGTGCTCGAGTAGATAGGTTGGATCCGAAGTTGTTCCTCGGGTTAATAATAACTGACGAGATCGGTAAGAAAGGTGAGGGTAGGAATAATCCTACTGGCTACTCAAATCCTGTGTATGATCAATTATACAAGCAATTTATATCTACACTAGATCTTGATAAGAGAAGAGAGTTAGCCTTCAAACTACAAGAGATATTCCACGAGGAGGTTCCTAGATACAACATATATCACTCAATGATTCTGGTTGCGTATAATTCGGAGAGATGGAGCAGCCCTATACAGATGCCTGGGACACCATTATTAAATGAGTGGCAACCGCACTACGCCACTCCATTAACAAGTGAGACAACCCTGATCTATGGATCTATCTTCGACCCCGATACACTTAATCCATTAAGAGCATCAATATTCTACTCATGGCAGATCCTGAAATTCATATATGATCCTCTAATAAGGTTAGGACCCGACGGCAAACCTATTCCATGGATGGCTGAGTCCGTGAAAATAATCAATGACACAACTATTGAGATTAAGTTGAGACAAGGATTGGTTTTCCACGACGATAAACCAATAACAGCAGATGATGTAGTATTCACATTCAAATACTTCGTCTCGAATAAGCAGCCGGTTTTATCACAGTATCTCTTATCTCTTGCTGATGTGGTTAAGAAAGATGATTATTCGGTAGTATTCTACTTAAAATATCCAGACGCAGCATTTTTAACAACAGCACTATACATGATACCTATCATACCTAAGCATGTGTGGGAGAATATACCGGATCCAGCCTCATTAACAGAGGACCAGATCCAGAGAATAGTTAAGGTTGGTTCAGGAGAATTTATGAATCCTGTATGGGTTAAGAAGGAGTATATATCACTTGAAGTATTCCCCAAACACTTCGCCTATAAAGGATTAAAGATCGGTGATGTCAATATTCCACCAATCAAGACTTCGAAGATAATAATTAAATACTACGGGAACCTAGATGGTTTAGTGAATGCCTTGATCAAGAAGGAGATTGATATGACAGCACCAAGTCTACTACCAGCTCACATAGATCTGTTGCAACAATATAATTATATAAAGATTATTAAGGCTCGTAGCTTCGCATTATCAGCTGATCTAATGTTTAATATTAGGAGATCACCATTTGATCTGAGGGAGGTGAGACAAGCATTGCTATACGCTATACCATATGACTATATAATAAATGTTATATTCAAAGGATATGCTGAGAAAGGATATATCATTGCCCCGGTAAACAGCTTCTGGCACAACCCAGATGTGAAGACCTACGAATACAACTTAACCAAAGCAAAAGAGCTTCTAGCAAAAGCAGGTTTCACATGGGATCAGAGCGGAAGGATTTATTACCCAAGTAACTATGTGATTAAGAAACAAGAGGATACGTAGTGGAAAAAATGATCCTGACAAGAATCATTAGAAACATAATAATTATTTTTTTACTATACACAATAATACTCACATTCCAATTCTTCTTATTCCGAATCGCTTTGCCGGACCCCACAGTTATTTATTTGAGAGAAGGTATTCCTCCTGAGACTCGTGAAGAGATCAAAAGATCTTTTGGTTTAGATAAGCCGCTACATATTCAGTATATGCTGTATATATACAATTTCTACAGAGGAGATATGGGAAT
>CAZFDB010000130.1:0-3536 GCA_964517475.1 uncultured Desulfurococcaceae archaeon
AATTGTTATCGTAGAATCTCTTAAGTCCATTAACCTCCAAACCCATATAGCTAGCTAATGGATTAAATAAGTCATCCCATCTATACATACCATCACTGGATCTATATATATTATTTATATATATATATATATACTCAAGGAATCTCCTCAGATCCTTTCTATAAACCTCTTCTAAAGCACTTAAATCTATTTTATTTGATTGATATCTAGAGATCGCCTTTGCTAATATTCTACTTCTAGGCATAGAGCCAAAAATTATTGATCTGAGTATCATAGAGATCAACTCCTCATAACAATTTTCTCTAAACCTTTTTTCCTTAACTGATCTCTTACAATATTCACCCCCTTAACCATAATCTCCAACTTAGCTTTCGCAATTTCTCTAGGAAGTAATTTCAGACCACAATCTGGATTAACATATACTCTCTCAGGATCCACGTATTTAAATACCTTGTTCAATGCATTAGCAACCTCATCAACGTTCTCAACTCTTCTTGAATGAACGTCTACTACGCCGAACCCGATCTCTTTATCACCTAACCTCTTCAGAACCTCAAGATCTCTGAATTCTCTATTAGCAAACTCGAGTGCGAATTGACTAAAGTTTAATTTATCGAAATATCTTGATAAGAGTTCATAATTGCTATAACACACATGTATACCTAGTTTAATATTTACGCCTTTAGTAACTTCATTTATAGCCTCAACGGCCCAATCCATCTCCTCAGGATGAGTTGTTAGCGCAGGCTCATCCACTTGAACAAATAATGCACCTGCTTTCTCGAGTTCTATGATCTCTCTATTGATTATCTTAGCTAATTCAAAAGTTAATTCCTCTTTGGAGGAGTAGTATTCATTATAACTCCAATCAGCTATTGTGTACGGACCTGTTATAGTTACTTTAACAACCTTCTTAGTACTAACTTTTCTTAGGAAGAGATACTCATTGACAACTATAGGTTTCTCGTATTCAAGCTTGGAGACGACAGCAGGTTTATTAAAGAAATTATTTCCCCATACTCTCACTGGTCCATAGAATTTGAATCCCTTGATTCTCTCAGCAAAATACTCAACCATTTCATCTCTCCTTATTTCGCCATCACTAGGTATATCAATACCCACCTCCTCCTGATCCCTAACCACGGCATAGATAGCGTCGTCAAAAGATTCTTGGAGTACCTTCTCCTCTATTCTCCCAGCCCTGTATAGTCTTATAACATGTCTCAACCACCTAGGTCTGGGATAACTACCAATAACAGTTGTAGGGAGAATCGGAAGTTCAATACCTAGTTCTCTAAGAACCATCTAATATACCTCACTATATAACTTGGAATTAATTCTTTAAATAAACTTAAATCATAGTATTAATAGGCAGGTGAATGTCTTGGGCTCAATTGTAGTACTTACTAAATTAGCAATAGATACAGGTCAATTAAGATTTGATCCCTCAACAAATAAACCATTACTCAGCGAAATACCTTTGAAGATCAGTGATATTGATAGAAATGCTCTGGAAGAAGCTAATAGATTAAGACAATACGGCTTTAATAAGGTGGTCTCTATATCAATACTCACATGGGGGCCTTATAGCAAGAGATTACAAGAAGCACAGAATGTATTAAGAGAGGTATTAGCTCTGGGAGCTGATGAAGCTATATTGGTAGCAGATGAAAAAATCATGGATCTAGATAGTTTCTATACAGCTAAGTTAATTGCTGAAGTAGTTAGAAGAATCGGTGATGTAGAACTTATTTTAGCTGGTGAAGCAACAATAGATAAATTCACATCCCAAATACCTGCCAGGGTAGCTTCTGAATTAAATATTCCTTATGTAGGATTTGCTAGAAAAATAGAATATAAGAATAAGTTATTGATCGTAGAGAGAGATTTAGAGAACTACATAGAGGTTGTGGAAGTCTCATTACCAGCACTGATTTCTGTGACCAGGGAGATAAATACTCCTAAGCTACCTACTCTAATGCAGATTAGAGCTGCGATGAAGAAACCTCTGACAATATATAAATTACAGGATCTTGGTGTACTATCGCTTGAGAATCTTGTTGAGAGAACTTATGAGGGTTTGAGAGTGTCTAGGAAAGGTATAGTTATTGAGGGAAAAACGATGGAGGAGAAAGTGAGTAAGTTAATTGAGTATTTGATCTCAGAAAATATTATTGTGCCTGGGCGATGATCTATGAAACAGATAAAGATACTCGCTGTAGGAGATGAGAATGAGATAAGAGATCTGAGCGGATTTATTCATCTAATAATAACTAAATTCCCTGAGGGATGCTCCGATGCATTAATTAGGTCATTTAAAGAAGATATTCCCTCAAGATTAGCTGAATTCGGCTATAGAAAGATTTACTATGTTTCGAATAAAGAGAGTCTAGATTCCTATGAGGATACGTCGGAAGCAATAGTAAGACTACAGGAGAAAGAAAACTATGATATCATAGTAATGTTTTCAACGAAATTAAATAAAGAGATTGCAGGATACACATCTCAGAAAATAAGGTTTCCAGTTATACCAGAAGTTACATCAGTGGAGGTATCTAATGGAAGTATCATATTTATAAGGAATATAATGGCTGGTAGAGTAAGATCTTTAGAGAAACTCATAGGAAAAGCTTTCGTGCTGGTAAGTTTAGGAAAATCTACTCCTACAAAAATCTCAGACACCAAGACAGTGGTGGAGTCCATACAAATAACCACGTATCCCAAGGTTAAGATTATTGAGAGAAGAGCTAAGAAGATATCAGCTGTTAAACTGGAGGAGGCTGACATAATAGTTTCTGTGGGAAGAGGATTTAGATCAGAGGCAGATTTGAAAGCAGTATTTGAATTGGCGGAGATCTTAGGCGGTCAAGTAGGTTGTTCAAGACCTATTGCAGCGGATCTCAAGTGGTTATCTGAGGAACACTGGGTAGGGTTATCGGGTAAAAAGGTTAGACCTAAGCTATATATCGCATTAGGGATATCTGGTCAACCACAACATATAGCCGGTATATTAGATTCTAAGATAATTGTGGCTGTTAACAAGGATCCTAATGCACCAATATTCCGAAACGCTGACTATGGGATAGTAGGAGACCTATACGAGTTTCTACCTATCTTTACGAGAAAGATAAAAGAGATCTTGAGAAAATAACGAGAACAATTCTACATATACTTGAGAAGATGCTCAACTGTTAACTCAATAGCCCTTCTACTATCAATAGAAGGTTTCCAACCAATTTTTCTCTTGATCTTTGAGATATCTAGTAACATAATCTTCACATCCCCAACCCACCCCCTACCATCACTAGTAGCTGGTTTATATATCTTATTAACATTTCTCAAACCCATTTTCTCAATAACTATATCAGCTATTTCATTAACCGTGACCCAATCCTCGTTCCCCACATTAAATACGTCATAGATTTTCTCCATATCATCTATGAAACCTGTTAATTTTAGTATAGCGTCTATAGTATCATCAATATATAAGTAACTTTTTCTCTGGGTACCATCACCTAAAATCTCGAGATTATTAG
>CAZFDB010000131.1:0-3526 GCA_964517475.1 uncultured Desulfurococcaceae archaeon
AACCCCGGACCCCCCGGTTATGAGCCGGGTGCTCTACCTGGCTAAGCTACGGGCCCTAGCCAATAAATTATTTTATGGAGAGGGTTAAAAATCTATTTATTTGATTAAGGGGTCATCCCTTTATTTTCTTGCTAACCAATAATGATTTGAGAGAGGGCTATGAGTAGTATCTCGTCATTGAGTAATAATGATGATTTTACTTATTATGTTGATAAGATCCATAGGTTCAGAGACGAGCTCACGAAACCATTTGTGGGTAGAGATGATGAGGCTAAGGTGATTATTCTTGCTCTCATAACAGGTGAGCACGCTGTATTGATCGGTGAGCCAGGCACCGCTAAGAGCGCTCTTATAAGAAGAGCGGCCCAGTTACTAAACGCGAGATTATTCATGTATCTCCTAACAAAATTCACCGAGCCATCAGAATTATTCGGCCCCCTAGATCTAACAGCTCTTAAAGAAGGTGTTTATACGAGGATTACTAAGGGTAAGATGCTTGAGGCCGAGATTGTTTTCCTAGACGAGATATTCAAAGCCAACTCAGCTATTCTCAACTCAATACTAACTATTCTTAATGAAAGGATCTTCTACGACGGCTACACAGAGATCAGAGTTCCTCTATGGAGCTTATTTGGAGCATCAAATGAGGTCCCCGACGATCCTGAGTTAGAGGCGTTGTATGATAGAATGCTTCTCAGACACCACGTCAAACCTTTAGCAGAGGATTATTGGAGGGATCTTATTGATTATGAATGGAGATTTGAGAAGAAACTACTCTACGAAGAAAAGATTGAGCCTATTATGAGTATAGGTGATCTAAGAGCTATCAGGAGTATTATTATGGAGAGAATTGATTTCGAGAATATTAAGAGTAAATTACTGAAGATGTACTCCATCCTCGAGGGCAAAGGTGTTCACGTGACTGATAGGAGAAAGGGTAAAGCATTGAAAATAATTGCTGCATCAGCTTTCCTGGAGGGTAGGAGAGAAGCTGTTGAAAGTGATTTGCTTGTACTGAAATATATTACTCCTAGAGACATCGAGGATTTTGAGAAGGTTAATACTATCCTTAATGAGGAGCTTAGAACCCCGTATAGGTATCTTAAGATGCTTGAGGAGATAAAAATCAATGTCAGAGATTTATCAAGCTACGTAGCCTCCTACCCCAAACCACCACTATCAAGATTCCTCGAGCAGAAATTAATTGAGATCTACAGAGATCTTGAGCTTACGAGGGAGAGAGTTGTTTCCATAATTATTGAGAGCGGTGATAAGAATGTTGAGAGAGAGGGTAGAGATATTATTGCTATGATAGACTCGGTTTTGGAGAATATTAAGAAGAGGTTGGGTTAATGCCTGGAGTATTAGTTAATGTGAGATACGAGGACCTCTTAACACGCTATAGAGGTGAGAAGATACTTGATATTGTCAAGAAATTTGTTAAGATCCCGAAGGAATTCAATGTTAATTTCGCTATAGATGTCTTCTACACACTATATCTCCCACACCCAATTCTCAAGTCTCCTCAAGAGATTAGTAGAGGTGGGGAGACTCACTACAAGATTATTAAGGAGATCTATGATGATCCTGAGATTAAGGAGATTAGAAAACATACCTTGGTTAACAGCAACAGATCTTTTCTAGTAGCATCTAGTATAATTGAGGTATTGGCTAAGGAACTCACAAAAGTTTTTAGTGAGGAGAAGAGTGATAAAGATGAGTCGTCGGAGAGTGATAGAGAGAGAAGTGATGAGGAGAAGATATCCGAGGCTGTTAAAAACGCTGTTAGAAGAGCTGTTAAAGAAACTGAGTTGATAACAAAGATTGAACAGATATTAATCGGTAACCAAGCCGGTGTGGGATCTGTTCTTGATTTCGATGATAGTGCTGCGGAGATTATTAGATTAGCTAGGAATATTGATGTATCGAAGCTTCTGGAGATAATAGGTAGTATACCAGAGATCAAGAGTTTCAGTAGGAGGAGGAAGATTAGGAGTAGTAGAGGAGAGATCGAGGGATACGAGGAAGGATCTGATATCGAGAGAATAGTTCCCTCAGAACTAGCGTATCCAATAGAGTATCTCTACGCGAAGATTGTTGAGGGTAAACTACTTCTCTACGAGAAGAAACTCACTTTATCCACAGGACCAATATATGTGTTGATGGATAAGAGTGGCTCGATGGATGGTGAGAAGATTAAGTGGGCTAAGGCAACAGCACTGGCACTATTGATCAGGGCTAGGAGAGAGAGGAGGGTTTTCGCAATGAGATTTTTTGACACAACACCTTACACAATGATTAGGGTTTCTAGAAGAGCTAAGCTCTCCGAGATAGTGAGGTTGATGGATTATATAGCTAGGATAAGAAGTGGTGGTGGCACCGACATAACCAGGTCTTTGATAACAGCTATTCAAGACATTAAGAACATGGGTCCTAAAGCACCTAACGAGATAATACTGATTACTGATGGAGAAGACAAGATCGCTGAGAGTATAATAGCTAGACAATTAAAAGCTATTAATACGAAACTGATATCTGTCATGATCATGGGCGAGAATCCTGATCTGAGGAGAATAAGCTTTAAATACTACAGAGTATCTAAGTTGAGCGATAGTGAGATCCTTAGAATAATCGAGTATGATAAATAAATTATATCTCCACAACAATATCTATCTTATCGAGAATATTCTTATACCTATTCCTAATAGTTACCTCAGATACCTTAAGCATATCAGCTATTGTCTGCTGAGGAATCTTCTTATCAGCTATTACCGAGGCCAAATATATTATTGCACCAACCAACCCCTTAGGGTTCTTCCCCGAACACAATGTGTTATCGGCTCTAGAAGCTGATATAAGTATTCTCATAGCAATCTCCTTAATATCACTAGACAGATCTAGTTTCTCAATCAATGTATTTGTACTAGATCCGCTACATGAACCCAGATCTCTGATCTGCAGATTCCTAACTCTGCTTATCTGCTCTTTTAATTCATTAAATACATCATCCCACTCAAGTTTCTTAGCTGTTTTAAAGATCTTTTTAAAATCCACGCCTAGAGCCTTGGCCAAGTTCTCTTTATCGATATTTATTTTTCTTATAACAGAGATCTTGTATATCAATGCTCCTATAACATAATCCTGATTCCTCTTCTTAATACACCCCTTATTAACCAATTTCTTAATAAGTTTCCCAGCATCCTCAACAATTACTTCGGGAAGATCTATTTTCCCAGCAATCTCATTTAATTTAGCTAGAGCATCAATTTCTTTTCTAACAAAATTATCACCCGAGCCTCTAAGTCTTTTCTGGAGAATAGATAATTTGCCTCCGCCTTCAACAAATGTTGTTATACCAAGATCATGTACCTTATTAGTTATCTCAGGACCTACTCTTGCTCTCTCCATATACTCTTCTTGTGAATATGCTCTCCACTCAGGACCTATCCTAGTTATGTGATCTGCTACAACTTCACCTGTCTCAGGATCTATGAATTCACCTCTCACAGGATCAAATATTAATCTA
>CAZFDB010000132.1:0-3526 GCA_964517475.1 uncultured Desulfurococcaceae archaeon
GAGGTAGAGAAGCTGGTAGAAAATGTGTGATAGTCGATATAATAGATACAAATTTTGTTTTGGTGACAGGACCTAAGAGTTTAACAGGTATTAAGAGAAGAAGAGTTAATATATCTCATATCGAGGCAACAGATAAGAGAATCAATATTTCCCGTGGAGCAAGCGATGACGAGGTCCTCAAGGCTTTGGTAGCAGCTGGTTTAGAGGAGTATATGAAAGAGAGAATCAAGATAAAAGTGACTCCACAGCTTTTTGTGAAACCAAGATAGTATCAGCTGACCTCCTCCCCGCCCTTTAGGGCGGGAATTTCGGTTGTAAATATATACTTCTCTGAGACATGATATTATCTTGGTGAGTTAATTGATTGTTTTGAAATGGTTTGGTCACGCAGCTTTTTTAATAAAGCTGAAAAATATTAACAAGAGTATTCTTATAGATCCTTGGATCACCAATCCATTGTCACCGATCGGTTTAGAGAAATTAGAGGCACCTGATTATATTATTGTGACACACGACCACGGTGATCACTTGGGAGATGCTGTAGAGATAATGAATAAATTTAGGAAAACGATCTTTGTATCACTATATGAGATAGCTGAGTATGTAGGTGAGCAAATAAGAGATAGGAACAGGGTTATTGGAGCTAATATAGGTGGGCCTGTTAAGCTTAGCAAGGATCTTGACGTGATATTCACCCCAGCTATTCATAGCTCTATAAGAAGTTCTCCTGCGGGTGTAGTTATAAGATCTGCTGAATCCACTATTTATCATGCTGGGGATACAGGAGTGTTCTACGACATGGCTCTAATCCGAGAACTCTATCAACCAAAAATCGCTTTGTTGCCAATAGGAGGTCATTTCACAATGGGTGTAGATGAAGCGGTGAAAGCTGTTGAGTTGCTGAGACCAAATTATGTGATTCCTATGCATTATAATACTTTCCCAGTAATCTCAGCTGATCCAGAGATCTTCAGGAAGAAAGTATCTGAGAAATTCCCAGATACCAAGGTCATTATAATGAAGCCAGGCGATGAATTAGAGTTAAGCTAGGATCAGCTTTTGAGAAAAAATTTTAACTGATTTGGAATTATCTTCACTGGTGTCATTATTTTCCGCACAATATCTAAGCGAGAAGGAGATATATCTGCTAAAAGTACTAGGTGAGATCGGGAGAGAAGTCTCAATTGAGGAGTTATCACAGAATTACAAAGATCTTTTAGATAAGTATGATTTAGATCCCAATGGTGTACAATCGCTATCTGAACTTCTAAGGGTTAAGGGTCTAGTGAATATACATAGGTTCAAGAAAGCTATTATTAGAACAACACAGAAAGGAGCTCAAAACATAGAGAGTTTTCCTGAGGAGAGAATCGTTAAATACTTATTAGATAAGGGTTCAGTTGCGAGAATAAGAGATCTTATTGAAGTATTTGGTGAGGATTATGCTTCTATAGGATTAGGTTTCGCTAAGAGAAGAGGTTGGGTGGATATTAGAGGGGATAGTGTGTATTTAGTGAAACAAGGTTCTTTAGATACTCATAGAGAGGTTCTTAGAAGAGCTTTACAAAGTGTTTATAAAGAGGAATTAAATATAGATCCTGAGATAATTAATGAACTTAAGAGAAGAGGATTGATTGAAGAGATCGTTAGAGAAGAAATTGTGCTTGAATTAACAAGCATTGGTCGAGAACTAGCTTCATCTGAGCTAGAGAGAAGAATTATAACTAGATTAACATCTGATCTCATCTCAACAGGTCTTTGGAGAAATTATGTTCTTAAGGAATATAATGTAGAAGCTGAGCCCCCAGAGTTATATCCTGGTATTAAGCATTTCTACAGAGATTTTATCGAGTATATTAAAGAAGTCATGGTCTCGTTAGGTTTCGACGAGATAAGTGATGAGATAGTTATACCTGAGCTTTGGAACTTCGATGTCTTATTCCAAGCACAGGATCACCCAGCTAGAGAAATTCATGACTCACTAATACTAGACACAGAACCAGCTAAACTAGATATATACAAAGATCTTCTGAGAATAGTTAAGGAGGTTCATGAAAGAGGTTATGATACTGGATCTAGAGGTTGGGGATACGTATTTGATTTTAATAGATCAGCTAGACTACTTCTAAGAAGTCAAACAACGGCTGCGACCATTAGGTACCTATACGAGCATAGAGATCCTCCGCAGAGAGCATTTATAATAGGAAAGGTTTTCAGGAGAGATGTTGTTGATGCTAAGCATCTCCCAGAGTTTTATCAAATGGATGGTGTCATAATGGAGAAAGATATGAGTCTTAGAAAATTAATGGGTGTCCTTACACAGATCTCCGAGGCACTAGGTCTTGGAAAACCTATTTTTAAACCGGGATACTTCCCATTCACAGAACCTAGTTTAGAGGGTTATTTAAAGATCGGGGATCTGGGATACGTAGAGATCTTCGGATCAGGATTATTCAGACCTGAGGTTCTGAGAATGATTGGTGTTAAATACAACGTTGGTGCATGGGGTTTTGGAGTGGATCGATTAGCCATGGCATATTTCAAATTAAATGATATAAGAGATCTATACTCATTATCAATAAATAAGTTGAGGACGATGTATAGTGCCAGTAGTGAAATTATTCTTAGATAGAATCGAAAGATTAATCAAAAAATCATTTTCAAAAGAGGAGTTAAGAGAACTTTTATTCAGATTAAAAGCTGAGGCGGAGTTCGAGAATGGATATGTTGTGGTTGAGATAAATAGTGATAGACCTGATCTAATGATCTCTGAAGGTATAGCTAGGGCTTTAAAAGGTTTACTTGATATAGAGAAGGGTTATCCGAGGTATAATTACTATAACGAGGATCTTATTCTTAGAGTCGAGAATGTTCTCTCAAGACCCTATATAGCTATGGCTGTGATCAAGAATATTGACTCTGGAGAAGATTTCCTTGTAGAACTAATACAATTTCAAGAGAAATTGCATGGAGGTATTGGTAGAGATAGAAGAAAAGTTGCGATAGGTATACATGATTTAACAAAGATTAGGGGTAGAGAGTGTGTTTATCGATATGCTTCACTAGATGATAAGATGATACCACTCCACGTAGGTGTGGAGATGAGAATTAGAGAAGTATTGCAGAGAACTGAGCAGGGGGTCAAGTACGGCTCTATATCTCTTGATCATGATAAGCATCCAGCTATTGTATGCGGAGAAGATATTATTAGTCTTCCACCCGTGATTAATTCTGATATAACTAGATTAGAGTCTAATACAAAAGATCTATTGATAGATGTCACAGGAACAGATCTTGATACAGTGCTGAGCACATTAGAGATCCTCACAACAACAATTGCAGAGAACAGTATCGGGAGAAGAATTGGTAGAGTTCTAATTGATGCTTACTGGGCTAGAGATTATTTCCCGAGAGCTCTTGCTCGAGAAGAGATTTTAGAGGTGGATTATATTAATGAGATAATAGGAACTAAGATAAGTCTCAGTGAAATAATTGATGCCTTAGAGAGAGCTAGATTTGGTGTGGA
>CAZFDB010000133.1:0-3438 GCA_964517475.1 uncultured Desulfurococcaceae archaeon
TTATTCGGGAAACACTTTCTCAATCTCTTTCGAAACCTCATCTATATCCTTATGAGTATCAATAGATCTCCAGTAAGCATCTCTGAAATAAATAGCTTTTAATCTCCTCTCCTCAGCTAATTTTGGGAAAGTTGTTCTCTCAAGATCACCTTTCTCAGGCAAGTAATCAAAGACTTCTCTCCTAAGAATATATACACCGGCATTAATCATATAATCCTCCAGAAGAGGTTTCTCAACAAATCTCTTAACATATAATTTATCATCTACCTCAATAATACCATATGGGCTCCTCAGCGGAACAACAGCGATTCCTGCTATGATATTTCTCTCTTTCATGAACTCTCTCTGAAGAATATTGATATCAATGTTAGTGATTATATCACCGTTCAGTAGAAGGAAATATTCCTCGTTTCTCAGAAGAGGCTCCGCATTCTTAACAGCTCCTCCTGTGCCTAGTGGTTCTTCTTCAACAACATAGCTTACCTTAATATCATATCTAGCCCCAGAACCTATTTGCTCTATAATCTTCTCTTTCCTATAACCTATTAACAAGATATATTCTCTTACACCATACTTCTTTAACCAATTGATCTGCCACAGAATAATTGGTTTACCCGCGACTTCAATAAGTGGTTTAGGTATGTCATCGGTGAGAGGTCTCAGTCTCTTACCCAAGCCACCAGCTAGAATAACTGCTTTCATAATCTCCTAAATATACTTAGTTTATTAGCTAATGAGTAATATATATTCTTGTTCTAAAAACTACTCCGTGCTACAGATCCACGGGTTTCATAAGATTAATTACTTCAAGAGCTTTCTTCTTAATATCTTCATCTATGAAGATAATAATTACTCCTCTACCAGGTAGTCCGTAGACCACGGCATCGCCGAGAGATCCGTAGGCTATTATGGCTAGTGAGACAAGATCCTCTTCACCCTCTACAATAACTAGTGTCTTGGTTCTATTATTATATATACTGTATATAAGATCTCTGATCTCCGGATTCAGATGTCCAGGAGGATTATAGATCCTGTGTACAGTACCTATACCTCGATAAATCTCCTCTACATAACTCATATCAATATAAGACTCTCTAACAGTCCTACGATCAATAAACGCTACATCGGGTACATAGCCAACATCTATAAGACTTCTAACCACGACATCCCCCACACACCAACTCATTCTCCCACGAATCAGATCCTTAACCTTCTTAGCGACTTCTTGATGATCTGCTCCCTCAACCAAGATCCCTACTGGTCTAGACAATTCTTTTCTCAAATCCTCGGGAAGTCTCAGCAACCTCAATTAATTACCACACTACCCAAGAAACTATTAGGTGTAAATATTATATTATGCATATTGTCTCGTCAAAGAATCAATAGCTGATGATAATAATGCTAATACCTTCATAACTTTATAGACTTCAATGATGCTCCGAGTCTCATACTCTAATGTGTAGGCATCTACTCTCTTCATACCCGGGATTTCCTCACCAGCATCAGCGTAATCGCTTCTTCTCATAACATACCTAGCTTTTATAGGAGGATCTATTCTCAGAGGTTTTATTAATCCTCTCTCTAATCTCTCAATTGCTAATCCAACACCTTCTCTCAATTCCCGCTCTACTATATTCAGCGGTTTCATTAAGCCTGAGAATCTCGATATGCTCTCCTTAAACTCCACATAAACAGTTGATGGAGAGATCTCCTCAACGTCTCTCTTAAGAGTATTATCACCAGCCACTAATACAATTGGAACATTATAGTATCCTGCTACTAAAGCATTTATGTAGAACTCACTGGATCTTACATTATTTATTCTTATTTCTTGAAATGTTGCGCCACTATAGGTGTGCTCAGCAATACCTCTCGGAGTACCCGCAGCTGGGTGGTACCCTATGAACATAGCAGCATTAAATCCTCTATCAATACCGAACACCATACTGAGTGGTCTAAGAGATCCTCTGATTAAATAAACATCGTTTGGTAGATCCAGATAACTTATGTTTCCCATGAATCCATGTGAGTCCGCTACCCACATCTCATAACCATATTTCTTTAATTCCTCATGGAGTATTTTCACGATCCTTGCCATTATTTCTCTTAATTCATAGAATAATTTGCCATCTGGACTCATTTGAGATAAATGGAAAATTCCTGGTAAGCCCTCAGCATCAATCGATACATATATTCTCTTCATAAAAAAGACACCAAGGAGATATTTGTAAAATCTTAATTTTAATAATTTTTGCGTTGGGCTCAACTATTTGTTGTAGCTATCACATCTCTCCTTTATCTATTTTCTTGAAAGTGTGTTTTGAGGCTTTGTAGTAGGTTACGTCGCCGTACATATCCACAACTGCTATGACAGGGATCATGTTCTTGGCAAATGTTTTATCGATCCATTCTAATAATTCATTTACGGAGACAATAACATTCTCCTCGGTCACGTATATCTGGTATCTCTTACCCTCTCTCTCCAGTATCAAATCATTTTCGCCGAATCCTCTCCGAGCAATTCTTCCTCTCTTATACAAATCATGAAGCACTGTGAAGAGCAACCACCATTCTTTCTTATCAGCATACATCGAAGCCAGATCCCTAAGGGTGAGGATCTTACCACCATCGCCAAAGACAATTGCTCTGTCTTCATGTAGTAAGTAAGCTACTTCTAAGGGATCTAGTATCTTACCACGCGGATATTTATCCGAGCCTCTTCTCACTATAAATTGATTATTTATATACTCTATATGTATCTTCTCCATCTCCATATTATTTGTGGCTAGAAACCTTATAATGATATAATTAGAATAGCTGTTGAGGAGATGTGAGATGCTTGATATTGAGATAAGGAGAGAGATCATTGATGTTGTGAAGAGATTGTATATGAGAGGATTAAACACCACATATACAGGGAATGTAAGTTCTAGAGCTTCAGATGAATCAAAGTTTTGGATAACGCCTACATCAAGAGATAAATATAATTTAAAACCAGAGGATCTATCATATATAGATATTGCCTCGGGAGAGAGATTATTCGGCGAGGAACAATCCTCTGAGTATAAAGTACATTTACTGATCTATAGGAAGAGAAATGATGTCAAAGCAGTGGTTCATGCCCACTCACCCTACACATATACATTAACGAGGAGAATACATGGATCCTCACAAACCAAGAAACAATTCGATGAATTCTATAAATCCTCGTACGAGGCATTGTACTACATAGGGAAATACGAGATCGTCGGCGATTACATGCCTGGTAGTTGGGAACTTGCGGAGGAGATCTCCGAGAAGTTCCAGAGAAGCAATGAAGTATCTATTGTATTAATGCTTAACCACGGAATAGTCTCAGTAGGGAGAAACTTATCTGAGGCGTTAAATAGAGTTGAGGTCTTCGAGGATTTAGCAAAAATATATCTACTAGAGATCTTA
>CAZFDB010000134.1:0-3373 GCA_964517475.1 uncultured Desulfurococcaceae archaeon
ACAGGAGAACTCATATAATTATCTACTTTAGGAGCCAAGAAATTCACTCTCCAAAGAAAATATATGGTGCTGAGAATAAAATATTTAAGTTGATGAATCCTAGATCTTATTCAAAATATATAAAAAATTTAATGATTAAAGCATATTAACTAGCGATAATAATATATAGTGGCATATACATGAGTAGAAATTTTGTTCTCGAGGAATCTTTGATAAGAAGAATTCCTTCTATAAAGAAAAGTGATCCTGCTTCTAAAGCAAGATCTCTTATGAGAGATTTGGGATATAGAATACTTGTCGTAACAGATGAAAATGAGAAAATAATTGGTGTGATTTGGAGAGAAAATATTCTTGCCATAGCCTCATCAAAAACTAATTTAGTCGTGAATGATATAATGCAAGAACCTCTTCTAATAGCATATCTAGGAGTTCCTATTAAACCTCTTCTGGATAAAATGCTTAGGCTAGATACATGGTATGTTCCTGTCGCAAATAACCAGAGTGATTTGATATATGCAGGTGTTTTCGGTTTTGAACATTTCTTAGAGAGGATTTTAAAGGATTCCTATATAGCTAATAGATTAAAAGAAATTAATGCTAGCGATATTATGAGTAGAGATCCTATCACCGTGAAACCATCAATGTTTGCATCAACTCTCTGGAAGAATATGATTAAGTATAAATTCGCGGGCTTTCCAGTCTCTGATGATCATGGAAGAGTTATCGGATTTGTATCTCAACATGATCTTCTCAGAGCAACAATTTCTTTTCAAAGCGAAAGTGGTCCAAAAAGAGGTTTTAGAATATCTTCTCTCATGAGTAGACCAGCAATAGTTGCTAGAGAAGACACTAATCTACTAGATTTAACTAGAGAGATGGTGCTGAGAAATATAGGAAGAATTCCTATAGTCTCTGACAAAGAAGTGTTAGTAGGGATAATAGATAGATCGGATATAATAAAAACTGTACTAAATATGATTTAGATAAGGTGGTTAAGATGTATAGAGGAAGATTTGGAGGCGTATATGACAGATATCGGTGGCTAAGAAGCGATGGTACACCTAATTTTAATCAGAGAGTCATGAAAAGACCCGGTGCAGCAAGTCTCTTGGCAAGGAAGTATAAAGAAGTTTATACTCCTGGGATCTCTATATTAAGGGTTTTCGAGATCTTTTATAAAGAGAAGATCAAAGTTCTTCCATTAGTGAAGGTGGGAAGAAAATTAGATTCTGTGGTATCGGTGAGAGAATTAGTATCCTTGTTAGGAGGCCCTTATTCATCATTGATCGAAGCTAGGCATAAGGGGCATTTAATTGAGGCTTTGAGTAAAGAATCTGCTAAATCAATATCTAGGAAAGATTATCCCATGGTATACGGAGACACTGATTTAGAGGAGGTGTTAGAAACCTTAATACTAGGTGAGAAAGGCTACGTAATTGTTGTTGATAGAGAGAATAATATAATTGGTTATGTAATTGATAGAGATATAATAGAATTATTCAGAGAGAAGAGAGTAGGGATAAAAGTGAGAGAGATCATGAGTTCTCAATTACTAACTTTAAGTAATACAAGTAGTATCTGTGAAGTATTGAGAGAAATGAATATTCTTAATATAAGAAGAATACCGTTGGTGAGAGAAGACGGTTCTGTATCAGGTATCGTATTGGCTTGGGATATAGTTGATTTTATTGGGAGCCATAACTTCTTCAAATACCTATCAACGGGGTCTTATGAGGAATTTTGTAAAATACCTTCATCAATAATAGCTAGAGAAGTCTCTACAATTGATCCTGATGCTGATATCGGAGACGCGTCTGAGAAGATGTTTTCTGAGGGTATTGATTACCTACTTGTTACTGCTGGAAATGAAGTAGTTGGTATCGTAACCGAAAGAGATGTTGTTTTTGGCTATGTTATATTATCAAGATCTTAAGTATTTAGTTAAAAATACTCTATTACTGGATCCACTAATCTCATATTCTCAACATCTACTAAGCCTTTAGGTGTTAATCTTAGACTGGGTATAACAGGAAGAGGCACTAAAGAGAGTGTCATAAAGATCCTTTCTTCAGTAACTCCCAGTCCCTTAAGTATTTCCTCAAGATATTTTAATTCTCTATAGACTTCTTCATACGGTTTTGTGGAGAATAATCCATAGCCCTCTAATACTAATTCAGCTAGTATCTTATTATCTACGGATACTACTATGCCACCACCGATCTCGACCAGTCTCTTAACGGCATTAATCATAGAAACAGGATCTTTACCCACAACTAATATATTATGAGTGTCATGAGCAATGGTCTGAGCAATTGCGCCTCTTAATAACCCAATTCCTTTGATAAATCCCTTCCCTAGAGTCTTTTCATTATTATATCGATCTATTACAACGGCATATACTAGATCTTTATATGGATCTATTCTTAAAACACCGTTGCTAATCTCAAGAATCTCTTGATCGCTTAGAGTAATAGTTTTACCAGCAATTACTTTAATAACTCTTACTTTAGCGAGTCTATGCTTCTTATCAACTTTAATAAGAAGATCTTCAATAGATAAATTATTAAGTGTTTTACTGAATCTTCTACATCTAGTATTACATGAGAGATCCTCAGTTTCCCTAGATGAGTATTTATCTAATAGATTCTCTCCTCTATAGACATAGACCTTTCCGTTAGATATTACCGTATCAATAACTACTTTATTAAGATCTTTTAGAAGAACGATATCAGCGAATCTGCCTGGGGCTATGATGCCTATGAGATCATCTGCTTGTATATATGTTGCTGGAATAATTGTTGATAATCTGATTGCTTCTAGAGGATCCAAGCCTAGTTCTATAGCCTCTCTTACTATGTTGTCCATATATCCTTTTTCGTAGAGATCTATTATATTTATATCGTCTGATACAAGCATTACTCTATCAAGCTTAACATTATTCTTAATAAGATCTTGTAATATATTGAGATCCTTCCAAGAAGATCCTTGTCTTATCATTATGTACAGACCTCTTCTCAACTTCTCTAAAGCCTCTGTAGAAGAAGTGGATTCGTGACATGAGGATATTCCCGTTAAAATATATCTATCAAGTAAATCTTCATCAAATGTGGGGACATGGCCATAAACTCTTTTTCTCATAGCCACCGTGCTCGAGATAACATCTAGGGCCTTGTCAAATCCCTCAGCAACTGACGCGAAATCCATGTATTCTCCTAAGCTATGAAAATCTTCGCGTCCAATCAATTCTTTAATAATTTCATCAGTGAATATCGCGCCGGGACTATCAATGGGTATAGAGGGGTCTACCGGAGGCACGCAACTGGGAACTTGCAAAAATATTTTTATATAAGATCTTTTAATCATATCAATAAAT
>CAZFDB010000135.1:0-406 GCA_964517475.1 uncultured Desulfurococcaceae archaeon
TGAAATACCAGAGGATCTCAAAATGAAACTAGAATCACGCATACAAGAATTAATAGTGAACCAATTACTATTGAGGACAGGCCTGCCACGCCGGAGATCCCGGGTTCAGATCCCGGTCATCACACTAATACCTTAATTACCAACATTTTATTAATTACAAACAGATATTCAAATCATAGCTTAAGAATTGTGTAAGGATATACTAAATATTAATAGTATGAAGAATTTAAATAGGGTTGCAGGCTTAGCAGAAGATGATTATGATGAAAACTAAGAAATACTTAAGTGAATTAGTCTTTACCAGAGTAAGATTACTTTTTGTTTCTTATCATTATCTCGGATATGAGTGTGAAAGTATAAATGGTCTAAGTGCTCTCTCTAGCTAGGGCCCATGATAGAATTGCTG
>CAZFDB010000135.1:416-3356 GCA_964517475.1 uncultured Desulfurococcaceae archaeon
GATGATAAAATAAATATTATGAATAATATTTCCTGTAAACTCATTATTCACCCCCACATGTTTTATTTAAGATACGCATTATCTCTAAATTAACTTCTTCAACATTGACTATAGGATATCCTGGTGTGAATATGTAGAGGTTTAATAAGTCGTTTTTAGCAGCATTATCCATTAATAATTTTATGAGTAGGTCTCGTGGGAGATTAGTCTCATTAGCGACTCTATCCACTTGCTCCAGAGCATAATGAAGTGGTACATATGGGTCCACACCGGAACTCGTTGAATCTTGTTTAAATGGGTGGAAGAGAGGACTAGACTCATTGTAGTAGGATATAAGTGATGAGGACACAACTTTACCACATATCATGTTTAGGCTCCCCTCAGCCCTCCATGGAGATATTAAGTGCGAGACTCCCCATACAATAAGAGGATATAGAAGTCCTAGGATTAGTAGCAGAACTGTGAGAAGGATGAGGGGTGATAAGACTCTGAGAACTCTTCCCATGAGTATCACCAGTGGAAAATCCCATATAAAGCCCAGGTCATTAAGGTATCAAGTAGTTTGATCACGATGAATGGTATTATAGCACCTGTGAGTCCGTAGATTATTAAATTTCTTAGGAGAAGTCTTCTGAGTGTCGTAACTTTGAAGCCTGCTCCTCTAATAGCTAGTGGTATGAGCATAGGTATTATTATGGCATTAAAGATCATTGTTGCGAGAACAGCTGTGGCAGTATTGTAGAGATTGAGGAAGTTGAGGAAGCTTGCTTGAGGAAATACTGTTGATAGTACGAAGGGTAGTATTGTGAAGTATTTAGCTATATCACTCATAATACTGAATGTTGTTAAGGCCCCCCTCGTAGTCAGAATAGATTTACCTAGCTTAATTATATCCACGATCCTAGCAGGGTTCGATTCTAGATCTATCATATTTGCAGCCTCCATAGCAAGTCTAGTCCCAGTATGCATAGCAACACCCACATCCGCTCTAGCTAAAGCAGGAGCATCATTGGTTCCATCACCCATCACCGCTACTACAAAACCCTCCTTCTTCTCTCTTTCAACAAGCAATAATTTGTCCTCGGGTTTAGCTTGGGCGTAGAATTCTTCTATACCGGCTTCCTTAGCTATACTAGCTGCGGTATATGGGTTGTCGCCCGTTATCATTATTGATTTAATACCCATTAACTTCAGTTCACGAATCTTCTCTCTAATACCCTTCTTCAACTTATCTCTCAGGATAACGAAGCCTACTAATTTTTCGTTGAAAGCTACTAATAGAGGAGTGTCTCCCTTAGATCCTACTCTCTTGATTATATCTTCAACTCTTGGATCTCTAGATACGTTAAGTAGTCTGAGGACAGCGTCTGGTGCTCCCTTAACAATTCTGACCTCCTCACCAAGTCCTCTCAACGCGAGGATTTCCTTCTCGATCCTTGACAAAGGATATATTCTTATTTCTTCAAATATCTTCCTACCGCTTCTCCACGTGAAGACTATGCCCCCATATCTTTTACTAGGTGTATATTCTATCTTTGAAGCAACGGTAGCCTCGTCTATCAGAAGCTGAATAGGTTTATAGTCCTTCTCTTCCGCTAACTCTATTATTGATCTACCCTCATGAGATTTATCTCCTATTGATGATAAGTATGCTGCCACAGCCACATCTCTCTCACCATAGTTATTTAAGGGAATGAACTCCACCGCACTCCTAACACCTTCGGTTATGGTGCCTGTTTTATCAAAGATCACTACATCAACATCACCCACGGCCTCAACCGCTCTACCGGATTTAACTATTACGTTATGTTTCGCTAATCTTAATATGCCTGATATATCTATGGCTGGGAGTAAACCTCCTATAGTGGTCGGCATCAATGCTACTAAGAGAGAGATCATGAGAGAAGGATCCGGATAGCTTCCAAAGGCTTCTATCACGAAAAATAGTGTTGCGACAACGATCAGAAAGACCAGTGAAAGTCCTAACAGAAGTATTGATAACATTACCTCGCTCTTAGTCTTAGATCTCTTAGTACCTGAGATTAAAGACATCATCTTATCCAAGTAACCCTTACCCGACTCCGCAGCAATCTCCACCATGATACTCCCTGAAACCACTTTAGTACCTGCAATAACTCTATCACCTTTACTCTTAAACACAGGCTCAGACTCTCCTGTGAGCATTGACTCATCCACAAGAGCTTCTCCATCTATAACAAAACCGTCCTGTGGTATAATCTCGTTCTGGTTAACAATAACATAGTCACCTATTCTTAGTTTACTTGATCTAACATCAATAACTTTATCACCCACAAGCTTATGCGCCATAATTACTTTCTCAGATTGTCTTAAGAAATCAACTCTGGCCTTAGCCTCATGCTCTGAGAGAGTCTCAGTGAACGTGGAAAACCAGACTGTGAGTATTAGAATAATGAATATCACTATATAAAACCATGTTCCCAGATATGACGAGGTTTCTATTACTAGTAGTAACTCGAAGAATGCGCCGAGTTCCACGATAAACATTATAGGGTTTGTCTTAGCTAAGTAGATCGGATTCAGTTTCTTAATTGATTCAATTAATATATTGAACCAGTTTAGTTTGATAATCTCCAACTTAATCACCCATTATCAATGGACCGATTACAATAAACGGAAGAAATGTGGGTACTATTAATATCAATATCATAATAACAGAGAATACCACAAATAAAACGCCTTGTGTTTCAACGGGTTCTTCGATCATGCTTCTCTTAGCATGATAAATGTCTTCGGCTATAACTAGGAATAATACTATGGATGAAAATCTACCTAGCAACATCACTATAGCAGTTGATATATTCCAGAAAACAGTGTTTCCAAGAGTTCCTAGATACCCAGACCCATTGTTGGTTGCGGCTGCTGTGAATTCATATAGTATCATTGTATAAACTAGTGGAT
>CAZFDB010000136.1:0-3329 GCA_964517475.1 uncultured Desulfurococcaceae archaeon
TGATCTCTGGAAGAACTGTTGGGAGCTCGCCTAGATAAACATTACCTGTGCTGCCGTCAATAGTGACCCAGTCGCCCTCCCTAACCACCACGTCTCCTACTTTAAAGATCTTCTTCTCATAGTCTATCTGTATAGCCTCTGCACCAACAACAGCTGGTTTACCAATACCTCTAGCAACCACGGCCGCGTGTGAAGTCATTCCTCCTCTTGAGGTTAATATACCCACCGCCGCATAGAATCCATGGACATCATCTGGTTTCGTCTCCACTCTCACTAGAATAACTCTTCTACCCTGCCTAGCCCACTCAACAGCGTCGTCAGGATCAAATACTACCTGACCCGAAGCTGCTCCTGGTGAAGCGGCTAATCCCTTAGCTATCGGAGTTGTCTTAACCTTCGGATCAATCATTGGGTAGAGAAGCTTCTGAACCGTCTCGGGAGGAACTTTGAGAACCGCCTCCTCCTTTGATATAATTCCTTCAAGAGCCATATCAACAGCTGTCTTGATCCTTGCTAGCGGTGTCATCTTAGCGGCTCTATTCTGCAAGAAGTATAATTTACCGTTCTCAATAGTGAATTCGATATCCATAACATCTTTATTTAATTCCTCGAGTTTCTTACCAGCCTCTATCAACTTCTCATAGTTCTCAGGCATCAACCTCTTTAATTCCTCGAGATCATATGGAACTCTTATACCAGCAACAACATCTTCTCCTTGCGCATTAGGTAGAAATTCACCGTAGGGTCTATTCTCACCCGTAGCCACGTCCCTTGTGAAGTACACTCCTGTACCAGAGTTCCAACCCATATTCCCGAAAACCATGGTTACTACATTAACAGCTGTGCAATCAGCCATGTCAGGTGTTATTTTATTCGCTATTCTATAGAATATTGCTCTCGGATTCATCCACGACCTAAACACTGCTCTAATCGCTAACTCAAGTTGCTTATACGGATCCTGTGGAAACTCTCCCCAGTTATCCTTAATAATCTTCTTATACCTCTCCACTAGCTCCTTCAAATACTCAACTGATCTACTCCATAAATTAGGTGCAACATCCCTGGGTGGCTGAGCATCTAGTCTAAGACTATACTTAGGGTAATAAGTTCTTATCTCATTAAGCTCATCTCTAAATCTCTCCTCAGCCTCCTTCTTGAATTTCTCCTCAAGTTCTCTGTAGACTTCATCAAATAATTTCTCATTTACACCAAGAACAATTCTACCGAACATTTGAAGGAATCTTCTATAGGAGTCGTATGCAAACCACTCATTACCAGTTGCCTTGGCAAGGGCTTTGACTGTCTCATCGTTTAATCCTAGATTAAGTACAGTATCCATCATACCAGGCATTGAGAGAGCAGCACCAGATCTAACTGAGACAAGTAGGGGGGCGTTCTCCCTATCACCGAACTTCCTCCCGATCTCTTTCTCAAGCCATTTCATGTATTCATAAACCTGATCAATTAGACCCGGCGGAAGATCTAGACTATCAATAATAGACCATATCTTCCTAATAATCTCATCTCTTACTTGCGGAGGAGGATTCTTCTCCAACTCCTTTACTAAATTATCTATGACCTCTCTCTTCGAACCATAGAATTCTCTGCATGCCTCTGTTGTTATAGTGAACCCTGGCGGCACTGGTAAACCGATTTGTGTCATCTGAGCTAAAGAGGATCCTTTTCCACCCAGAAGCTTCTTATCTCTCCAATCACCCTCGTGGAAAGCATATATATATTTCCTACCACTAACCATTTTTTAACAACCATGTATTTTCTTATCTCATGTTTTTAAAGATTATTTTTATGAGATCTAAGAGTCTTACTAACTATACCTCATGAGGCTGAGAGTTTAATCTTATAGTGTCAGTACTAATCGGTTGCACGTAGATTCATTTTACTTAAGTAGTTATTTATCATCTCTCTCAAGGCTCTCGATCTATGACTAATAAGAATCTTTATCTCCTCACCTAATTCAGCAAATGTTTTTTCGTAGCCACTAGGTATGAAGATTGGGTCGAAACCGAATCCTTTCGATCCTCTAATTTCTCTACTTATAGATCCTGTCACTACACCAGTTGATACCCTGATAAAATCCTCGCCCCGAAATCTATAGGCTACAGCGGATTTAAAATAAGCTTTCCTAACTGGCTTGTCCTCTAATAGTTTAAGTACACCTGATAAACCAATTGTTCTATACACGTAGCTTGAGTATGGTCCTGGAAAACCGTTTAGAACCTCAATAAATAATCCTGCATCTTCTCTGAAAATAATATCCCAGTTATCCGGATCCTTAATATATTTAAATGCTTCTTTGAGTGAGAATAAGGCTATATCCTCCAGATCATTACTCTGGATCTCTATTTTAGGAATACTCTCTGGAACAGGATCTATCTCAAATCTCAAGTCGGGATATAATTTCTCCAGAAAAATTTTTGTTTCAATAATCTTGTGAATATTCTCAGTGATAGAGAGTAGCTTAATCCTCATCATCATGTTGGTGCTCTCCCAGAACTCCATATAGAGTCGAAGTATCTATATAGATTCTCTGCAACATTTCTATCAATTACCATCACCGACACTTCATGATTCCGTGTCAGAGCAGACTGGGTCCAGTTATGGGATCCTAGAAAAACAATTTTTTTATCAATTATCACAAGTTTTGTATGAGTTGTTCTAGCGGAGCTCTCATCTAATTTAACAGAGATATTGTGTTGCAGTAGGTAACTTATTGTTTCAGGATAAGATCTTTTTGTTTCATCATCAACTACTATTTTTATATCAACGCCTCTCTTAGATAAGTTAATCAGTATATCGAGTAGAGTATTTACTGGATCCCCAGGATCTTTAGGATCATATTTCATAACGAACATGATTACATATACACTTGAATTGGCTCTAGGAAGCCATTTAATTAACTCTCCGTAATAATCTTGATCAATAAGTATCGTGTAGTTATACCCCTCAGCATAATTTGAGGTTCCGGTGATCGTCACAGTTTTCTCTATGACTAAGCCTTCAATTCCTCTCTCGCTAAATATTACATAGGCGACGAATCCACCTATTAATAACCCTAGAATAAAAGCAGCTAGTAAATTAGTTGAAGAAGCTCTCTTTAACAAGCTCATATCATCACCTCATGAAAATTGACTTGCGTATCTTTAAAAAAAGTTGTGGTCGAAGATATTTCCTAGATCATGAATATTGTGTCAGAGGCTATGTAGACGGAGTGGTCAGCTATTCTCTCGAGATATATGGCTACGATAAAATCTAGGTGTGTGCAAGTATTCTCTTCCTCAGATGCTTTCTTCAAAGCCTCTGATAAATAT
>CAZFDB010000137.1:0-423 GCA_964517475.1 uncultured Desulfurococcaceae archaeon
GAGGATAGCTATACATGAATTCTTTACACAGTAATCCTCAAATTCTCTCCAAGTAATATCTCTTATTCTAGTCATTTTAATCTGTGAAGAATAATTCTTGAAAAAAATTTTTAGATTAACTCCCTCTTCTACTCAATAATTCATCTACAGCCTCTCTAATTCTCTTAACACCCTCTCTTATTCTCTCCTCAGACACTGAGTAGCTTAATCTTATGAAATTATCTCCGGAGATCTCTGAGAAAGCTGTGCCTGGTAGCACAATTACTCTCTGTTTATCAATTAGATAATCAACGAATTCCTCCACACTCATATCAATTCTTCTAAGTAATTTTGATATATTTGGATATATGTAGAAAGTCCCTAGAGGTTTCCATACATCGAAACCCTCAATTTTACTAAGTTCCTCATAAATCACGTCTCTTC
>CAZFDB010000137.1:433-3301 GCA_964517475.1 uncultured Desulfurococcaceae archaeon
TCACCTTTCAGAGCTGTTATCGCGGCTTCTTGCGCGAAACTTGTTGCGCAACTATATACATTAACTGCTACCCTAATCATTTTCTCGATGATATCTCTTCTCGCAGCTATGTACCCTAATCTCCAACCTGTCATAGAGAATGTTTTACTGAAACCATTTATGATCACAGCCCGATCCTTCCAACCACTGATCTGAGAAACACTTTTAAAGGGTGTATTATCATATATGAAATTATCGTATATTTCGTCAGATAAGATTATTAAGTTATGTTTCTCTGCTATTCTCATAAGCTCATCGACTACCTTAGGCGGAAATACTGCTCCTGTGGGATTATGAGGATTATTGAAAGTGATTATCTTGGTTCTCTTGGTTATTAGACTCTCAAGTTTCTCCAGATCTATTTCAAAACCTCTTAATTTATCGAATTTGAGAGATAGGTACCTGGGAACCCCTCCAAGAAGTTTAGTTGCTTCAGCATACGCTGGGTACGATGGATCTATTACAATAACCTCGTCACCAGGATTAATATAACTCGTTATAACAACAAATATAGCGGTTTTAGCACCGGTGGTAACTATGATCTCGTCAGGTGATACAGAAGCATCATATCTCTCATTAAGATAGTCTGCTATAGCTTCTCTTAACTTATATATTCCAGCTGTCTCAGTATATCCCGTGAATCTTCTGTCAAGCGAGGCTTTCGCGGCCTCAATAATATGGTCGGGGGTAGGTATATCTGGTTGACCAGCACCGAAACTGATAACATCATAACCTTTCTCCATAAGAGATTTGGCAATAGCTATATACTTAAAAGCTAATTCTCCTTTTATCTCATCTAGTAAATTCCGGAGATGAAGAGATACAGGCGATTTATTTGACAATAAATATATTCACCACGTAAATATTTATTATTATGTGGAATAAAAGTTTTCGTATATGCCTATACATAGATAATAGGAGAAAAGAATATTTATATTGGCAAGATAATGAATATTAAAATGGTGGGGTCTCAGCCCCACGACAATCCCCGCGAGCAACCGCGGGTGAGTGGGTGAGGGCTGGGTCTCCCCCGGCCCTGTATAAAAATTTATTATAAGTTTCAGAATTGTAATAATATTATTTCTCGGTATTAGTTAAGATGAGAGTTATGGAGAGTAAGAGTCTGTTGATAACAGGCTTGATCCCTTATGACTCTGGTAAAACTTTCTTAGCTATTAATCTTCTTAAGGAGTTTCGTGTAAGAGGATTGGATACAGGTGTTTCAAAACCTGTTGCGGGCCATAGTCTATGGTATCAATGGTCAACTTACGTAGATAGTTTAAGAGAGAAGGTTTTAGTGGGACAAGACGCTATTTCTCTCAAAAAAATATCTGGGTCTAGGGATCCTTTAGAAGTTATTAATCCAGTGGATCTAGCGACCATCCCCCCAGATCTTCTCTTAAGAGACTTAAGAGATATAGAGTTTCTCTACACCTCGTATATAAATGCGAGAAGTATAGATATAACTGCTCTCGGAAGAGTATCGATGTGTAGAGATAATGGGGATATAGATACTAATCATTTTATTATTAAGGATTTCATTAAGAAATTAAATGAGCCGAATAAAGAATTAATCTATGATTTAGCTGCGAAGCTGGAACCGAAGCCCATAGAGATTAATAGAGAGGATTTTATAAAGGTTCTACACGAAAAATTTGTGTACATTGATCGTTGCTTAGAAAAAGTTATGAGGGAACATAAATTAACAATAATTGAAAGTTTTAATGATGCGGCAACACCTACAAGAAAGGCTTTGGAATCAGATATTGTTGTAGTAGTTCTGCCTGGGAGATTATTTGTGTATAACGGTTCTAGATATAAGATGGCTTTTGAAGTTATTAGTGATGTGATGAAGAACACGATTAATCCTTTCAAAAGATGGGTCTCTACCAGAGAAGTGGTTAGACTCCTAGGAGGCTCATACAAATATACGTTGGAGATACCTCATTTTCTTGAAGAGAAGAAGTTCAGAGACAAGGTCTCGCAATTAACAGATCTCTTATTGAATTCACTGGGTATCTAAAAAGCATATATTTATTCACAAATATTTGTTATAAGAGATATTTTACTAGGCGAGTTTATATTGAGTTTTGAGACCGAGATACTAGGATTTGAGACGATCGGTGAGTGTGACTGGATCCAAATTGAGTTGGAGGATGGCAGTGTTATAGTGGTGAAACCATATATAGCTCAGATAGCAAGAATAGGTAATGACCCCAATACCGGAGCACCTCTCTATGCCGTAGGGACCAGTTACCAATTAAGATATCAAATAATTTCTAAGAAACATACACCATTCCCAGAATTCATTAGATTCAAGCTAGATAAAGAATGTCCATGGATGGAAGTGAGAATCGAGGATGGAAGTATACTCAAGGTAAAACCTAATATAGTTTATATCTCGAGAGTAGGAGTAGATCCCCTCGGAACACCACAGTATATGGTACAGATACAAGCAGCTATACAAGTGATAAAGATTCCGAAGGAGTTAATTAAGAAACCTATTCAGAGAACATCGATGCATACATGACTCAGCTAATCAATACAGAATCATATATGTAGTTAAACTGACCTCCTTCCCGCCCTAAAAGACGAGACTTTCAGTTGTAATACGTAGTAATGTGCATTATATGTTGCGAAAAACCTGTGACACAATAATTAAAAATTAACACAAAAATTTTCTCGTGATAATTATATCGTAAGAATAGAGTCATAAGTTGAAAAACTATTAAGGATCCTATGAGCTCTATTTATTACTCAAAGAGTGGTAGTGATTTTTAATAATATATGAAGACTCAGATCAAGAGATTTAGGCTATGATATCTTTTT
>CAZFDB010000138.1:0-3267 GCA_964517475.1 uncultured Desulfurococcaceae archaeon
GGGCTCAGGACCCGATGGCGTAGGCCTGCGTGGGTTCAAATCCCACCCCCCGCATCAATATTAATACTCCGCCTTCACAAACACCTCTATATCAGTTATAGAACCTCTTCTCTCTTTTCTAGATAATGGCTTTACTTTGATCCCCATCTTAATCTCCTCAGGATCTATACTTACTCTATGTATCAATCCTCCAAATACTCCGGGGAATCTTATTAAAGCAATTACTTCAGGTTTCTCTAGCCGTCTCCCATGATTATCCTTGTATATTATTGTGTAGCTTTCAATATATCCCTCACTATTTATGTCTACGAGATCGTGTGCCTCAGAGAAACACTTAGGACAATAGATCTTGGGAGGGATAAAGATGATTCCGCATCTACTACATTTAGCGGCTTTTAACACTCCTTCTCTAAGTGATTCTAGCCACTTTGTTCCTAAAGGTCCTGCTGTGTAGTGATACGCGTTTATCTCCATCTCAATTTCTTTTCGATAAAGTTTCTCTAGTGACGTGATTCTTTTGAATGTATATATATCACTCATTCTCTAAGCACCTCAAAGCACTCTATATCATTTATATCACCGATCCTTTGCTCAGGAGGTTTCCATCTAGCCTTTACTCTAGCATCAAAAACGCTTTGATTAATTACTTCCTCTGGTGAGACATTACATAATCTATGCAGGATTCCTGGGAATCTATAGGTGGTGAATTGTTTGCCTGGGACGTCTAATTTGATTACTCCTATGATCTCTGGTTTCTCAAGTTTCTCTAATGAGGCGGAGTAATAACTCACCACCGCGGACACAATTTTCCCTTCATCCTTAACCTCAATCCATTTATCTAGAGACTTGAAGCAGTAAGGGCAATAGATCTTTGGTGGAACAAAGACCATTCCACAATTCTCACAATATGTTCCATATATCTTTCCTTGTCTCAATCCCTCGAAGAACACGCTATAGGCTTGTCCAGCAGACATATTGTATCTCGCTCTAGGCTTCATAACTTCTTTTATGATTTTCTTGAATTCCTCGTCTCTTAGCGGAGTTCCTCCAAAGAGATATGAGCTCATCTAATCACCTCCTTAAAATAATTACAGTACCAACCTGCATCAGATCCCCCCACGCCTGCGCTAATCCTGTATAAACTGGTTTCTTAACCTGCCTCCTCCCCGCCTCCCCTCTCAGTTGCCAGAAGATCTCTGCTACTTTCATAAGTCCCGCAGCAGCTATCGGATTCCCCACACCTAGTAATCCTCCACTTGGGTTAATAGGTAGATCACCGTCTCTTTGCGTCACACCTTCTCTAGTTAACTCAGCAGCTCTGCATCGAGGTGCTAGACCTAATCCCTCCATATGATGTAACTCTTTATAGTCAAAGGGGTCGTAAGGCTCCGCAACATCTATTTGTTTCATGGGGTTCTCTACACCGGCCATTCTATAAGCCATCTCAGCCGCGGCTTTTACGTATACAGGAAATGACAATTCTCTATTAGTCCATGACGTGGTGTCTAAGACGAATCCTACTCCCTCAACCCATACAGGAGTGTCTGTGTATCTTCTAGCAACCTCTTCCGAGACCATTACTAAGGCTCCGGCTCCGTCACTTACTGGGGAGATATCTAATCTATTCACAGGATAGACCAGAGGTTCGCTTCTTAAGACATCCTCCACAGTTATCTTAGCCGCGGCTTGAGCAATTGGATTATCCAGCGCATTTGCTTTATTCTTAACGGCTACTAAAGCAATTTCTTCCTTAGATACACCGCATTTATGCATGTATCTATGCATTTCTAAAGCAAAGATCCAGATTAAATTCGGGTTAAGAGGTTTCTCAACAAGAGGATCCCATATATGTCTAAAAACAGCTTGTGGATGAGGATCTGCAGCAGAACTCATTTTCTCCTCTGCAATCACAAGAGCTTTTTTGCATAATCCAGATGCAACCATCCACCAACCAGCTATAGGTACGAAAACACCTGTTCCTCCACCCACGAATACTCTGAAATGCAATTTTCCGTAGGATCCAGCTCCCTCCGAATAGTATTCTCCTTTCATATGAACACCATCAAAAGCATCTGGAGCACTTCCACTAATTACACAATCTATGTCTCGGAAATCCATGTTGGCTTGTTCAAGAGCTTTCCTAGAAGCAATCCAAACCATTTCTTGTGGTGTCTCAAGTAGTCTTCTTCTAAAGAGTGTGAGTCCAGCACCTATTACCGCAACTCTATTTTTAACATATATATTGGGTTTCATATGATCACCTCGACAATAAAGCTATCGTAGTTGTTCTGGGGTAAGGCCATCTTCTGCTATGAACAAGTATTTTCTCTGGTTCTTCCCCGCCTCTAACCCTCTTTAAACCTTTTAATTGTTCATAAGCTATCAGAACCCTAGCTAAACCATGAGCCTCTAAGGGATTACCTTCGCTCAAAGCTCCTCCGAATGGATTTAGGATTATTTCTCCATCTATATCAAAGACGTTATGTCTAATATCTTCTCTAATATTACTGGAGATACCAAGTGCTTTCAGAACCATTAGAGGTATATAACTAAATCTCTCATCTATCTCTAACACATCGATCTCTTTCCTAGGATTCTTGATATTTGACATCTCAAACACTTTAGTACCGGACTCTCTAGCAGAGTTATCAAATGATAAATCCTCGTAAGCAACAGTGGATGTTCCAGACGAAGACCATATACCATTTATCCATATAGGAGTATCAGTGAGCTTCCTAGCTATATCCTCGGAGGCTAACACAGCAACGACTGCGGCGTCCGTTAATGGAGCTATATCAGATTCAGAGAGAGGATCAGCAACGATCTCTTCATCGAGATATGATTTAATAGATTTATTTCCAGCAAACACAGCTCTGGGATTCCTCACACCTCTCCTAAGACTATTAATAACATATTGACCCAGCGTCTCTTTATCAATATTCTCTCTTGTCATGAAAGCTCTTGCCTCAATAGCATTTATGAAGAATATATTTTTCGGCTCTAAAGATCTGATATATATTGGATCAAAGGAGAATAATATTATGTTATCTAGAGTCTTGATCTCACTTGGTTTTCCATGTGACTCAACAACTACCACCCTAAATTGACCTGACTTGATCATGGCATAGGCATTCAATATACACTGAAGACTATCTCCAGAAACTGTGAATCCTGGTTTTAAAACACCTCCTAATTGATCAGGCATAAATTCATTTGTTATAGCTATACCCTCCCAAAAATCTTCTTGGCAAGATATGAAGACATCAA
>CAZFDB010000139.1:0-3183 GCA_964517475.1 uncultured Desulfurococcaceae archaeon
TATTGCTACGATAGCAACTAGGTTTCCTACTAAATCAGTTAATCCATGAAAAGCGTCAGCTAAAACAGCTAAGCTTCTCGTGATGAAGTACACTACTAGTCTAATTGTTATTATTGATAATGTAGCTATTAATGATACTAAAACTAATCTCTTCCTAGGATCCATCTCAGTCTTTCCCGAAAATCATATTCTCTCTATACCAAGCATAGTTGCGATATTATAAATAATTGGTGGTCTCCAATAATCACCTGTCAATGACTTCACAATACCTATTATGTATATTATCACGATACCTAACATTATCAAAATATTTATTAGGAAACCAATTATAGGTATGAAAGATATTATGAAACTTATCACCAAAGCTATTAATATCACTATGAAGAATGATATTGATAAATAAGACCAGTACCTCACATATCTAGATTGAGGTTTGAGAAGAAGTCCTAGAACAGCTCCAACAATTGATAAGAGCCAAGCTAAGAACCCCCAGATCCTCTCCTCATCACCGGTGCTTGCGGAAATCATTTAATCAACCCATTAAATAATTAGCATCTGAATAATTTATATGATAGGGATCTCATATGATTATTCAAAGACTTACAACTGAAACCTCGTCCTTTAGAGTGGGGGGGAGGTCGGTTCATCACTCAATTTGGTATAGAGGAATCGTCAGCTAAATAATATTAGATTGATCTAGTGGGTGGTGAAAAGATCTTTTTTACTTGAATAAATTATTTCTCCTCCTACGACGGTTGCTAAGATCTTTATATCTTTGAGTTCTTTATGATCTATTTCGAAAGGATCTTTGTCAACAACTATGAAATCAGCATATTTACCCTCGCTGAGATCTCCTAATAGATCTTCTTCACCTAATGCATAAGCTGATCCTATTGTATAGTAGTAGAGAGCTTCCTCTAAAGACATTTTTTGATCCTTGGTGTATTCGAAATAAGGTATATTCTCATACTCTCCTCTTGTGACAGATGCATATATATTCTCCCAGGGATTGAGAGGTTCTACTGGTGAGTCGGTTGATAAGCTAATTAGAATATTTCTATCGATGAAATCTCTGAATCTATACAACCACTTGATTCTATCAACACCTAGTCTCTCAAGACCCCACCAATCATCTATAACGAAGCGGGGCTGGATAACTAAGACTGGTTTGAGTCTCTGAAGAGTATTCAACTGATCATCTCTTACCACAGAGGCATGTTCTATTCTATGTCTCTTTCTACTAACATCTCCCAGAGACTCATAGATCTCTATAATAACATCAAGTGTCTTATCCCCAATTGCATGAATAGCTAATTGAAAACCTAGAGAATCAATTTCTCTAACTAATTTCTCCAAAGCCTCTTTACTAATATTCATGTACCCACTTGTCTCAGGAGCATCATTGTATGGTTTTGATAACCATGCTGTTCTTGCCCCTAAGCTACCATCTGCTATGATCTTGAAACCAAGTATCTTTAGATAATCATCACCGAAACCTCTCCTAATACCTATTCTTCTCACCAGTTCTAGCATACTGGTATCCAGTCCGCCAGGATCAGTTCCTGGGTTGAGATAGATCCTAATTCTTATTGGGAGAATCATCTTCTCTCTTAATCTAAGAAGGATTTTTAGTGAAATAGGATCACAACTCACGAAACCAACCGTGGTAACTCCTTGTGAAGCAGTGTAGAACATCGCGTCAATTATAAATTTCTCGAAATCATTCTCGGAAAACGCGCTTCTAGCAATTAATCTAGCCTTAGTAAAAGCATTCTCTTTAACAACTCCCGTAGGATTATTATTGGGGTCTCGAATAACATCTGGTGAAGTATCATTTATTAAATCAGTGATCTCCATTGCCTTGGTATTCAGAACGGCTGCGTGGCCACATACTCTTGTTAGAATAACAGGTCTATCACTAACAACCTCATCTAAGTCCCATCTCGTAGGCCATCTCTTCTCCTCAAACAACTCCTGATCCCATCCTCTACCAATGATCCATTTAAGATCTCTTTTCTCATCAGTATACTTCCTCAGTCTCTCTTTCAACTCTCTTATACTTCTAACACCTCTGAGATCCAGGGTATTGAGATATATTCCTATACCATCTAAGTGAATATGAGTATCTATGAAACCAGGTAGAACAATTCTACCACCTAAATCAATGATCTCTGCACCAAGTTTTTTACCCAGATCAAGAGCATCGGATCTATCCCCAGCAAAGATCACTTTACCACTGAGAATAACCAATGAATCAACTATTTTCCTAGGAGTAATAGACTTGTAGATCCTCCCATTAATAAATATCCTGGGCTTATACATACTAAGTCATCCAGTAAATATGTTATTGAATAATATATGTATTCAGCATATTTATCTAAATCATCTCCTTAGGTATTTCATTAGGTTTCACAGCTCTCAAAGGTTTGAGACCAAGGATCCTTAATCTCTTCTCAACATGTGGATAGAGAAAAACATATTCCCAATCAACATCGGTTAATCTAGGATCTATTTTCTCCAGATTCTTCACAAAGATCCTTATATCATCATCTTTGCTAAAACCAATCATCGCGGCGGCGTAGACTTCTCTACCCGGTGTAAAACCTGTCTCAATAAGATTCTCGAGAGCTTTGAATTGATACTGGAAGAATCTCTTATCAGCACCTGTTAATCTCTCAAACTCTTCCTCGGAGACACCTTTGAAAGATACTCTAATAACAATATTGTTATGTTCAGCTAATTTCTTAGCGAATTCTTTGAAGTAACCTATTAATATTCCATTGGTCTCTAATATAAAAGTTATATTCTTCTCCTCGAATAATTCAGCTAGCTCGGCTACGTGATCAATACTTATAGTCGGTTCACCGCCACTTAATCTAGCTTTATCGAATCCTCTTCGAAGAATAATAGAGTATATATTCTCGAAAGCCTCCTCAGGAGAATAGTATCTACCTACATAATAATTATCTCTAAATCTCCAACTCCAACAAAAAACACATGATAAGATACAACCAATCACGTCACCTGTAGCTATACCACCATACCATCTATCTCCTCTAAATCTATAGTATAATCTATGCTCCTTACTTGAGATCCTCTTCGTAACCAATTCTCTTACTCTATAGAATCTCTCAACAGGGTCATACCCAGATATAATTAGTACCCAACATTAAGAATTATATG
>CAZFDB010000140.1:0-1932 GCA_964517475.1 uncultured Desulfurococcaceae archaeon
GTATGTTGACACAACAAGATTCGTATTACTAGCCAACTACCCCTCAAAAATAATAGAGCCTATACAGAGTAGATGCGCAGTATTCAGATTCATGCCACTAAGCAAAGAAGACGTGGTAGAGAGACTTAGATACATAGCAGAGAAAGAGAAAGTAGATTACGACGAAGAAGCTCTTGAAACCATATACGAGATCTCGGAGGGAGATATGAGAAAAGCAATAAATATTCTACAAGCATCAGCAGCACTAGGAAGAGTAACTGTAGAAGTAGTATATAAAGTAGTCGGGTTAGCCCACCCCAAAGAAGTTAAAGAAATGATCCAGCTGGCACTCTCAGGAAAATTCCTGGAATCAAGAGAAAAACTAAGGAAACTAATGATCGAGTACGGATTATCAGGATTAGATGTAGTTAAACAAATGCATAAAGAAATATTCTCAAGCGATATAAACCTCCCCGAAGACGTAAAGGTATCATTGGCAGATTATATAGGCGAGATAAACTTCAGATTAGCGGAAGGAGCTGACGAGGAGATACAGCTAAGTGCCTTACTAGCAAGATTATCTTTAATAGGCTCAAAACTAGGATTATCAAAAACAGGTGAGGTGCCTAGCCGTAAGCGCTAAGATACCTTGGGTAATAAAATATAGACCGAAAACATTAAGCGATTACGTGGATCAGGAGGATGCTAAGAACACTATAATAAATTGGTTGAAGAGATTTCCAAGCGTAGATAAGAAAGCAGTGCTCCTCCACGGACCACCAGGTGTCGGAAAAACAACATTGGTAGAATGTCTAGCCCATGATCTAAGGTATGATTTGATAGAAATGAACGCGAGTGATTTCAGGAGAAGCAAAGATATTAATCGTGTCGCAATAAAATCAGCAGATAAAATAAGTCTTGCTGGGAGAGGAAAATTAATACTTCTAGACGAGGTTGATGGTATATACGAAAAAGTAGATGCCGGTTCTGTAGAGGCGATACTAGAATTAATAAAGAATACCAAATTCCCAGTAATAATGACAGCTAATGATCCTTGGTCAAATCAATTAAGAGAACTTCGAGAAAATGTTTTAATGATCGAGTTAAAGAGATTAGGTAAAAAAGAGATCCTAGAGATTCTAAGAAAAATATGCTCATCCGAAAAAATACATTGCTCAGATGATGCCCTAAACTACATATATGAGTTATCAAACGGGGATCTCAGATCAGCTATAAACGATCTCCAATCAGTAGCTGAGGGATTCGGCAGAGTAGATCTAGACCTAGCAAAAGCAATATTAAGAAGAAGAGATAGAGAACTAGATCCCTTCGAAACCCTAAGGAATATATTTGGGGCAAGATACGCGTGGCAAGCAAAAATAACTATATCACAAAGCAATTTAGACAGAGATATGCTTATCCAATGGTTAAACGAGAATCTACCTAGACAAATTCAGGATCCGGAAGATCTCTGGAGAGCATACGATGCATTAGCAAAAGCCACTGTTTATCTATCAAGAATAATAAGAACAGGGGATTGGGACCTTTTATCATACGCCATAGATCTTATGGGCCCCGGCGTATCATTCTCTATAAAGAATATTGAGAAAGATAAATGGAGATGGGTTAAATACAATTTCCCAGAGAAAATAAGAGAACTAAGCAGAACACGAGAACAGAGAGAATTAATAAACTCAATAGCATCAATAATAGCAGCTAGAGAACATATATCTAGGAACAAAGCAAGAACAGAAGTTCTACCATATCTAAGAATAATCTTCCAAAACAATCCTGATGAGGCTGCGAAAATAGTATTAGGGCTGGGATTATCAGATAATATGGTTAAGCTACTGGCCCCAGAGAAAAGTGGCGAGATACTAAAGAGAGTTAAAGAGTACCAGAAACTTATTAGAGAAGAAGCAAGTAGAGAGGGGGAGAAGAAGGAGAAGAGAA
>CAZFDB010000140.1:1942-3176 GCA_964517475.1 uncultured Desulfurococcaceae archaeon
GAAGAGAAAAACTGTGGAGAAGAAAACAGTTGAGAAGAGAGAAGAGAAGAAGACCCAGGCAACAGGACTTGATAAATGGTGGAAGAAATAAATTGTCCATCAGCGATCGCAACAACATATACAGGCAAAACACTTCGTGGATTAAGAGAATTAAGAGATATAATATTTCCTAAGGACCCTAGCGTTAGGGTAGAGACAGCGAATTACCCCGATGTTCTTCTAATATACACATCTCTTCCGAAAGAAGATCTGAGGAATCTATTGATTAGTAAGAAACCTTCAGTAGTAGCCAGGATTGTTATCGCTGACAAGTGTCTCAGAGTGTCTAGGGAAAATTATTTTCAGCAGATAATAGAAAACTCTTTAGAGCTAATATCAAGTAAAACAAATACCTCAATCAATTTCTACGTTGATTGTATCTCTCGCGGGAGGATTATTGAGAGTTGCAGAGTACTAGAAATAGAGATTGGGAGAATAATTAAGGAGAGAGGATTAGGAAAAGTATCATTTAAAAACCCGTCTAAGGTGCTTAAGATAGAAGTTGTGGATGATATAGTGATTATTGCTTTAATCAATCCTAAGGAGGATCGCTTGAGAAAACACGTGTAATAATCACGATGAAGCATATAATTTTTCTTTGAACAATAAAGATTATTTATGGAAGATATTAATGGATCCCAAGAAAATAATAGAGGAGACATTATCTAGACCAAGTGTATTCTACAAGAAAGAGGCTCTATACCCCGAATATGTGCCTAAGACATTACATCACAGAGAGAATCAAATAAGGCAATTAGCTGAGTTCTTCAGACCTCTCTTAATATCACCCGGATCCGTTAGCATAAAGATTTTAAGCATAGGGGGTGTGGGAACAGGAAAAACAGTCTCAACAAAAGCATTTGGTAGAGATTTCAGAGACATAGCTGTGAGAAAAGGTATTGATATCAGATATGTTCATATTAATTGTCATCGAAGTAGAACACTGCATGAGATAATTACCGAGATAATAAAAGAGATCAATGTTCCTATACCCAGTAGAGGGTTCTCAGCTAGAGAATTATTAGAATTTCTTCATCAGTACCTAGATAAACATAATATCTATGTCATAGTGACACTTGATGAATTCGATTATTTTGTTGAGACCTCGGGTTCCGAGGCCGTATATTTCCTAATGAGAATCTATGATGAGTATCATGATTGGATTAAGAGACTTAATTATATAATGATATCAAGA
>CAZFDB010000141.1:0-3157 GCA_964517475.1 uncultured Desulfurococcaceae archaeon
CTGCTGTAGAGAGATTCTTCGGATGGCTAAAATCATTTAGAAGAATAATTATAAGATATGAGAAGCTAGCATCAACATACAAAGCACTAGTAACAATAGCATCAATAATAATCTATTTAAGGTACGGAATTTGGAGATGAGTTCATTTCTAAAGATATATTTTCAAGATAACATCGCATGTATCATCAATGTTTGAAAGGGTTTGAGTAAGATTTTGAGAGATGGTCTTTTTACATTTTCTCAATCAGGATTGTTAATGAAGAAAAACCACTTGCCTTGGATGTTTTTAGTTTATATTTTTATACCTATCCTTTGACTAGATAGTATGGGCATCTCTGAAGGGTTAATATTTTTAAACAGGTTAATTGAGATTCTTAAAAGCTGAAAAGACTTGTAAGATTTCATTGAAATTAACGCTAACATAGACTCGCATCACGATTATTAAAGCTCAATAAAATAAATAATGAATCAGGAATAGCGATAGTGGAATAATTTTAATACAGCATTCAACCACCTAACCATCGACTTAGTGTAGTCTCCTTAAACTCTCTTAATAAATCATGCATTGAACACTTTAAAATACCTGCATGGAGAGTAAAAGAGAAATTAACGGACGAGAAGACTATTGTTGCCCAATATCCTCATTAATAAATAATCATGCAGAAAAACACGGACTTAACAAAACTTAGGTAGAGATTAATACAATGGGATTAAATATAAAAATTTATTATCACCAAAGCATTTGATCACGATGATTTGGAATGGAACGGTATGGTGTTGGTTTATGGGTTTTCGGCAGACTGATTGATAGATTTATATCCCCTGAGTATAAACCTGGTAAGTCTTTAAATGAGAAAATCGAAATTGCTTCAAGAATCCCTCTATTAAAAGGTGTTGAGCTTTCATATCCTTCCGATTTCCAAGAATACTCTCCTGAAATATTAATGGATAAATTGAAGAAACAAAATCTAGAGATATCAGCTATAAACATAGATTTATTCTCGAAGCCAAAATGGCAGAAAGGATCAATAACCTCTCTTGATAATTCTATAAGAGGGGACGCTGTAAAATTGGTTAAAGATGGAATTGACTTGGCAAGAAAACTTAGTGTTAAAAATATTAATTTATGGCTTGGGCAGGATGGACATGATTATCTTTTCTCAAATCATCGAGAGAGGTGGAGGTTACTTGTAGGAGAACTTAAAGATATCTCAAGCTATCTGCAAAATGAGATTCTTTATCTTGAGTATAAGCATAAGGAGCCGAGGACGCATTCCCTCATATCAAATGTCGGCAAAGCTGTGTATATTGTAGACCGTGTAAGATCAAATAAGCTTGGTGTTACTATTGATACTGGTCATGCACTTATGTCAGATGAAAACCTCGCTGAGTCAATATATCTACTGGCTGATTCTAACATACCAATAATGCTTCACTTGAATGATTCTTATGGATACTGGGATGATGACATGATCGTATGTTCAATAAACTTTCTCAAATTCATAGAGTTCCTCTACGCATTGGAAGATATAGCATATGACGGGTGGTATGATCTTGATATATACCCATATAGAGAAGACCCTGTAAAAGCATGCAGTCAAAGTCTGAAGATAATACATTATATCAGAGGAGTTATCAAGGAAAACAAAAATAAGCTGAGTGATGCAGTAAGATCAGATGACCCCCATAAAGCGTTAGATATAGTTTGGAGCTTATTCCTTAAAGATTTTAAATAGAAGCTAATAAACAAAGATTGTTGTGGAAAGCAATTATTATCTAGCAATCTTTGATATAGGTAAAACTAATAAAAAATTCTTAATCTTTACTGAGGAGCTTAAAGTAGTTTATTCTGAGAGCGCAAAGATCGGCGAAATAGAGAGAGACGGAATATTATGTGACGATAATGAGAGATTGGAGAGATGGATGAGAGAGACCCTTATCACTGCATCTAAAAAGTACCATATGAGAGGGCTTAATATATCGACTCATGGAGCAACCCTTGCACACCTCTCAAAGGGGGCGTTGGCCTTTCCAATAGTATCATATAATCATGATATTAAGCCAGAAGTTAGAGAAGCATTCTATCACAGATATGGTTCAGCTAGAGAGCTATATGAAGTCACGGGCACACCTCCGTATGGACGTTTAATAATCGCTGGGCTACAAATATACTGGCTTCGTCACCAATTCCCAGACGTATTTTCTAGAGTTGATAAAATTCTATTCTTCCCTCAATACTTATTATATGTGCTCTCTAAGCTAGAAGTAAGCGAAATAACTAGTATTGGCTGCCATACATATCTATATGATTTAAGAAATATGGATTGGAGCTTTATAGCGAGGGATTTAAATGTTGACAACCTCTGCCCAAGCATTATTAATGTATGGGAGAAAGCTGGAGAGTTCAATGTTAACGATTCTAAGATAGTTGCTGCTCCAGGGATACATGATTCTAATGCTTCAATAATCCCATTTGTAGCAGGTAGACAGGATGCTTTAATCGCTTCAACTGGGACATGGTGTGTCTTCATGTATCCTAGGGCAGAGTTTGCTCCAAGAGTGGACGACTTGAAGAGAGACGTCGTCTATTACATTAACGCTTATAGGAGACCTGTCAGAGCTTCAAGGTTCGCTGGAGGGTATGAGCATGACCATTACCTTAAACTCATCTTGGAAAAGTTTAATATTGATCCTCGAGGCATGGTTCTAGACATAGAGATACTCGAAGAATTACTTAGAGAAAAGAAAGATTTCATAATGCCTGGTTTCATAGAGAATACAGGTCAATTCCAAGAATCTAAACCAAGGATTATAGGTGATACATTCTATAAAGATGTTAAGAAAGCCTATCATCTGCTTAATCTCTCACTAGCTATACAATCTTACGTAGGTATGAGGTTGATAACCGATGAGAAAAAGCCACCAATAGTAGTTTTAGGAGGGTTCGCGAATAATAACATATATCTATCAATCCTGTCTACACTCTTAGATCAGCAACCCGTCTTAAAATCATTGTTTAGTGAAATAACTGGGCTTGGAGCTGCTATATGCTGTAAGTGTGCTGTTGAGGACCTAAAACCACATGAGATAATAGTTAAACCGCCTCTAGAAGAAATACCAAAACTTGAGATAGACCGTGACGTCTTAGAAAATTATG
>CAZFDB010000142.1:0-3098 GCA_964517475.1 uncultured Desulfurococcaceae archaeon
ATCTCTTGCTACAGGACGAAGGGATTTCTATCGATTATCGAGAATATATCTTTTCTCTCCTCCTTAGAGATCCATGAAGCATATGATTGCGACAAGTAGATAACTATATTATCACTCATATCAATTCTCTTTATCTCAGATGCGTAGATAATGAAATCCAATTTCTTGTTTAATTCATCAATAATTTCTCTGATCCTTTGATCAATGTATTGGAAGAGTAGTGTTGCTTCATCAATAAATAATCTCTCGCACAACTCCTCACTCCTCTTATTCCTATACACCACACCAAACCACTTTAATACTTCTTTAGCCCACTTAGCTCTTGATCTACATAACTCAACTGTTTCAAGATCCTCTAGAATCTCATCATAAATTATTCTCTCAGCTGCTTCAAAAGAAATTGTGAGAAGATCGAAGTATCTCCTAGGATCCTTCATATAGTATAGTTCTAGAATAATTGGTATTATATTAATCTTCTTACTCCTAATATCTGTAGCAACAAGAAATCTCTTTCTTCTCCTAGTGTAGAGTACTTGTGGATAAATAAGAATATCTCTACCACGTAGATGAGGAAGAATACCTGGGTAATCAATTATTATCCTAGACGCCTCCTCAAGATCCAGGTATCTTGTGCTGAGATACTTAAAAGAGTTATTAATAAAAGCTGATGAAGCTAATCCATAGTACTTTACTAAAGTTGTGCCAGACTCTATGATGAACCCCTAGGTTTTTATAGACAAGATATATAAATCTTACCCACCTAAACACTACTAATATTAATCTGCGGATATACTATATATTACTTCACAGAGGTATTTAGTTGAGATAATATGCGTGAGATATACTCATATCTACTATTAGTAAGATGTGATAAAAACTTCGTGGTAGAGACACGTGGTAAGAGAATATTTAATATATCAGCTGGATCTTATATATATGTAGGATCATGTGGAATTAATTGTAGCAGGGTTCTGAGATATATATACTCGATGAGGTGGGACAAGAAATTCTGGCACATAGATTATTTATTAGATAAATGCTCTTTGGAGAGGGTCTTGGTTATACCCAACATAAACGAGAAAGATCTTGCTAGAGAACTTTCCACGGAAGAATTTTTAGAGCCGGTTCCACGCTTCGGCTCATCTGATGATCCGAGTAGCAGATCTCATTTATTCAAGATACGAAATTTAGATACGGATATTATCGATAAGATACTTGAGAGAATCATTAGTTAAGAACAAAATTTATGTTCTTAAATAGATCACCGCAAAACCTTTATTAACTCATGAACTCGGAGAGTACCACTAATGATATCACTATCATGAATATGGTTAATGTTAATAGTATAAGAAGATCCTGTATAAATACTCTCCTAATATACTTGCTTATGAATAATATTGTTCCTGATAACCCATGTATAGATCCGATGATGACTAGAAGTTGTCTTATATGAGGATCTGTGTGAAGATTTATTATATCACTATAGCTTAATCCTATTAACAAAAGAATCCTCTGCATCGTGCCAGAGATCATTCCATAGCCTGTTAATATATATAGGAGAGATAAGATTAGTAGAGGTATAGAAGTTATCTCGACAAGTCTATTTAGTAGATATATTGACCTCATCTACCACTCCTCAATCTCTCATAGAGAACCTCTAGTTTCTTGAAATCATTAGTTATTATCTCAAGAGGAACACCCACAGGCAATATGTATAGCGGAGCCTCATCATGAGAAGAACTTATTACTTCGGCTACTTCATCATCGTAGAAAGCTCCTACGGCAACTGTACCTAGTCCCAAAGCGGTTGTTATCAAATAAATATTCTGTGCAACATGACCAGCCTCCATATAAACGTAGCGGTAACCTCTCTCCCCATATCTCCTAGTTGTTCTACTATAAACTGCGCATAGAACTATTGAGATTGGTGCTTTCAAAACCCATTCTTGTTCTAATGATGCTCTGTAAAGATCTCTTCTAAAATCTCCTCTCTTAATAATCCTAAGACTATGTCTCAAAGGATCGTATTTATACACTCCTGCCTCCAAGAAACCTTCTCTAGAAACCACGCCTCGTTCACCAATAACCACATATATCTCCATTGGATAAGTAGCTCCGGCGCTGGGAGAAGTTTTTCTGAACCATCCATCTATTTCCTCAACTACTCCATAAGATGACCACAGCACTAATGATAGATCCTCGAAATCGATAGGAGCGTCTCTCCACTCTCTAACACTTCTTCTATTAAGAAGAACATTTTCAAGAACTCTATTACTTTTTGGGTAGGGGAGTGTAAGCATGATCTCTCTAGTTGAGATTGTGGTACTCATATTTTTTACACCAGGAACAATAGTTATGTGCTTATACAAAAATAATTTATACATGATCATGGCTAAAGAGAGAATCACTAGTAATGAGGAGTATTTTAATATCTCTCTCCTACCATAATCGGGTTGGGTTTTCGCAATAGAACTTCTTCTTATAATAAGTGAGGTGAAGTACATGATCAATGCAGCCACTAGAATTATGATTAAATAAGGTATTACATCTATCATCAATAAATTATCTCTACATAATACATTATAACATTATTTGTTACACGAATTTCTAACACATATAGGATTATTACCATGATTTAAAGATCCTAGGGTTTGTAGAGGATGAGAGTTATTAATGATGTTAGTATTGCTGAGGGAATTATATATCTATATGTCTTAACCAGATCAGCTCTGTAGTACTTAGCTGATAAAACTAGACATGCATGTGAGGGACTCATCATAACACCTATGAAACCCCCTACAAATGCCATCGCTAGTAGTGAGGGATTGCTGTAGAAAACGTTTAGAAAGGGTGGGAATGATAGTGCTACGTATGCAAACTCGGTTGCGGTTGCGAAACCTATTATGAATGGTATGAAGAAGACACCTAGTACAATATTGTTTGCAAAGAATCTATTTAATTCATTAGCTAAATCAGTGAATCTTATGGCTGAGCTATAAATAAAGATCTCTATGATCAATATAGTTATAGAGAGATTCATGGAGTATTTAAGTGCTTTATATATAGTCTCTCTACTAGGTCTATAGACTATGTAGAAT
>CAZFDB010000143.1:0-2489 GCA_964517475.1 uncultured Desulfurococcaceae archaeon
ATCAATCTTCTCAGGGCTTGTTGAGCGTCTGCCGTCATGTTATCTGCTTCGTCTAATATAACTATTTTGAATGCTACTCCTTCCGGAACAGCTGTTCTTGCGAATTCTTTAATCTTTGTTCTTATAACCTCTATTCCTCTCTCATCCGAGGCGTTGGTTTCTAAGACGTATCTCTGATAATTGTCTCCATAAAGATCTCTTGCTAATGCTAATGCTACTGTTGTTTTACCCACCCCGGGTGGTCCGGCGAATAATAGATGAGGCATGTTCCTCTCTTCAACGAATTTCAGCAGTCTCGCTACTATTTCTTTTTGATTAACTACTTCTTTTAATGATCTTGGTCTATATTTCTCTGTCCATAGGATCTGTGTGAGGACTTCACTCATTAAGCCTCATCCTAGTAAGAGATTTGTTTTAGAGTTTTATAAAGTATCAGCTGGGGTTCTATTCAAATCATTATTCATCGGATAGAGCGTTCATCATCACTAAGTATTTTTGTGTCGTGGATTAATATCTGTGATTTGTGGAACTAAGTTATTGAATTGTTCTTGTGATTCATCAGAGACGGGCTTTATCATCATCTGATTCTCGGGACGCTCATGCCTCATCATTTTTTAATACAGATAGTAGGTCTCCCAGTATTCTTCCTGTTAATCCCCATATAATTTTTTTAAATTTATTTGTTGTGAAGCACCTAGGTGTTTTCTCTGGGGGGCATTCTATTTCTTTTAACTCGTCTATATCTATCCATTCTGCTCTCTCTATTTCTTCTCGGCTCCATATTAGCTCTGGTATGTTTTTTATGAGGTATATATGTGGTATTACTTGATATACTCCTCTGCTTATATATGTTTTCATTCCTCCTAAATGAATTATTTCTCTGGGGTTTATTGATTTGATTTCTTCAACTAGTTCTCTGAGACTTGTGAAGTAGCTGTTTTTATCACTCTCCTCTTTTCTTCCTCCTGGGAGTGCTATGTGCCCTGACCATGGGTCTCCTGGAAACTCTTTTCTTTCTAAAAGTATCAGTTTTTTATTCTCTGGGTTGTAGACTATGGCTACTGCTGCGTAGTAGTCTTTATTGGTGCACCATGTCTCGTCTATTAATTTTGATAATTTTATTGCTATATCCATGTTCTCTACGGGTACAGCTGTAGTTCTGTTCCGCAGTATGGGCATCTATAATGTGTTATTCTTGCACAGGCTTTGCAGAAAACTATTTTTCTTGATTTGCTGCAATTTGGGCATATATATATTATGTCTTCTCCTACGTAGAGTTTCTTGTTGCATATTCCGCATCTTAGTGTTACCCATCCTCTATGTCCTTTTGTGTTTACACCTAGCATTGACATTGGCATTACTCATCATCACTAGTATTATTATTCTTTTTTTCTTATAAGTTGCTTTTTGTTGTATTTTTATTAGGTGTGTTTGGTTGCGTGATGTTTTTAGATTTCTTTCTTTTGGGGATTCTCATGTTCCTCGGTATTTTTCTCTGGTTGTTTCTTCTGTGAATTCTCTTGTTGGTTTTAGACCTGATATTGTTTTGTTAGCTGGTGATATCGTTGATCGTGGTGATATTAGGGGTTTTGATTTTGTTAGGAGTTTTCTTCGTGGGAAGTACGGTGCTGATGTTCCTATTATCTCTGTTTTTGGTAATGAGGAGTATATGGATCGCCAGGATCTTTTTAGGGAGAGATATAAGGATATTGTGTGGTTAGATGATTCTTATTGGATTACTGATCTGGATTGTTGTAGAGTTTGTGTGTATGGTTCTAGAGGTTCTCTTGAGAGACTCACGCCTTGGCAGAGTAGGAATGCTTCTTTTCTCAAAGATCTTTATGAGAAGAGAATTTATTTAGCGAGAGAGAATCTTCTGAAGATTAGGGGTAGTTGTGATATTAGTATTTTGCTGATGCATTACTCTCCTACATATCTTACTCTTGAGGGAGAGCCTGAGAACATATATAGGTATCTTGGTCATAGAGGTTATGAGAAAGTTATTTTGGAGACGAAACCTGATCTAGTTATTCATGCACATGCTCATAATTCTAAGAAATGGTTTGCTAAACTCGATTCCTCATATATACTAAATGTATCTGTCCCAGCTGTTAAGAGTGTTGTTGCTGGGTTTCTAAGGAAATCATTCAATGGTTTATCTCTAGAGATTATTACTTCACATGGAAGAATTCTTGTATAGCTGTCTGCCCCCTATAGAGTGTTTTGTGGTGGTTTGAGATGAATTGGTTTGTCCTCTAGGGACCTCCACCTCATTTATAGGGACCTGGGTATCCCTATGGGAGCATTGGTTCCAACAAGCCACGGTATCTCTGAGCCAGAGCTCTCCTCCTACACCGCATCTACTGATTCTGCCACCTCCACCTCCGAGTCTCAACCCTAGAACATGCTTCACCTCGGAGTACGATATCCTCCACCCATCAGAGCTTGTGCGAAGAACTCTGACCTCCCCTCGCGAACCCACTACTTCA
>CAZFDB010000143.1:2499-3087 GCA_964517475.1 uncultured Desulfurococcaceae archaeon
AGTTGCTGATCCCAATAATCTTGCAAAAACTCCCTAGACTTCAACAACTTCTCAGAACCACTAAACATACTGCCTCATTACATACTAAACTAACTCAAATCAACCTAGTAAATATTTCTGCCCCTCATAGCTACAATGGATCATCATTATCAGCCCGCCCGTCGTGTTCATCGGGGCTATTTATATTAATTGTGCAGGACCCTATTATTTTTAATAACAGTTAAGTAGATAATTTTTAACTAGCTTTGAGATATATTATGCGAAGATTAGATTGAGAGGATATAGACTCAGATGCAGAGAATGTGGAACCGAGTGGGTTCTTAAGGTGAGTTACAGAATTGAGGATTTCAAAAACATATATCACTACTGCAGAATATGTAGAAAAAATACTTTCCATGAAATACTAGGAAGATTAAAATAGAGATAAAATAGAGAAATTCTTTCAATGAGCACCGCACACCCAGACTATACACGGGTCAGCCCACGTCTGCGGCAATAACCGCAGACGTCTCCCAGGGAGGAGCCCACAGCCTCGGGCGATTGGGAGCGGCAGGCTCGTCCCTCGGAAACCCTCGGGACCTACACCCC
>CAZFDB010000144.1:0-3083 GCA_964517475.1 uncultured Desulfurococcaceae archaeon
ATGCAACATCTACTTCTCCGAGAGATAACATTGCCAATGAGGGTGCGGAACCTATGCATAGACCTCTAATACTGAATTTTAAACTTAATTCATTTAATATCGCTACTATAAGAGGATCATCGCTATAGGCTATGGAAAGATCAGGGTTCTCACTAATCTCTCTATACACTAGAGAAGAACCTATTTTATTCTCAAGATCTCTTCTAGCAATTAAGTATGTATTGAGTAATTTCTCACCAGTATCTGTTAGGGTAGTATATCCACCTCCTCTACCTCCTTTCTTCGAAAAAACTATTTTTGTACCTAATATCCTCTCGATCCTGGCTATTATTTCCCATAGACTTGAGTATGATATTCCTATATCTCTAGATGCTCTGTAAAGAGATCTTCTCTCTTTTATTGTCTCTAGAATCTTAGCAATATAAGGATCAACTATGATCTTACCTTCATATTCAATAAATACTCCATATTTAATAACTATTTTATCTGATACGGCTATATAGCATACCCAATAATATATGGAGGAATCATTTTTATATAATTTTTATCGAATATCTGATAACCAAAATCCCTATTATTTTCTTAATAAACTAATACATGGTGATTTATTTGAGCAAAGGTCCGTCTAAAAATGCTTTGATTCTATACATACTTCTCCTCATTATAATAGCTGTAGTGGCGGGAGCCATAGGATACTACCTTCCTAAATCAACGATAACTGAGCAGATCACAGTGATAGGTCCCGCATACACATATACGCAGAGAGTAACAGAGATAAATTCTAATATATACATATATTATCCACCCCCACCCCCATCAGAGATTAGAGTTGTGATTAGTACAACAACTTCTCTGTATGCTACAGGACTACTAGATTATCTAGCATCTGAATTTAATAAGATCTATCCTAATGTAAAAATTAATTTTATCGCTGTTGGGTCAGGGGCGGCTCTTAAGATAGCGGAGAAAGGAGATTCATGTGCAGTATTTGTTCACGCCCCTAATTTCGAGTTGAAGTATATTAATAAGGGCGTGATCGAGAATGGTAGAATAGTAGCGTATAACTTCTTTATTGTGGTAGGTCCACCAGATGATCCTGCTGGGATAAGAGATGCTCCTAATGTTGTTGAGGCTTTTAAAAGGATATACCAAGCAGGTGAAAGGGGGCGAGCGATATTTATTAGTAGGGGGGATGGTTCAGGGACCCATTTTAAGGAGTTATCAATTTGGAAGAAAACTGGTCTAGATCCTCGTGGGAAACCCTGGTATCTAGAAGCTGGGGCTGGTATGGATCAGGTTCTCATAATGTCTAATGAGCGTGGAGCGTATACCTTAAGTGATATAAGTACATATCTTAAATTCAAGAGAGAGGGTCGTTTACCTAATATCGAGGAGTTATTTGCTAAGGGAGCGGATCTAATTAATATATATAGTACTTATCTAGTAAAGAGTTGTCCTGAGAATATAAAGAGGTATGCTAAAGCTTTCCTAGACTTCGTTTATCTCAATCAGAAGCAACTAATAGGATCATTTGATGTAGCAGAGTACGGGGCTCCACTCTTTAACTCTGCCATAGATCGTGAGTACGAGTTAGCATGTACATGGCTTCAGCTAGCTAGAGGTGAATAAGATTTTTGGGGAATACTACTACGAGTTAATAGATATCACGACAAGATCCTTATATGTGTCTGGTGCAGCTACGATACTAGCTTTTTCCTGGAGTATATTTGTAGCGTATTTATTAGCAACTAGAGAGAGAATTGAGATAATATCTTCAATAATTGAATCAATGGTTGGTATACCAACAGTTGTTCTAGGTCTGCTACTCTATTTTTTATTCAGCAGATCAGGTCCTTTAGGAATGCTTAATCTTCTATATACTCCTACGGCGATGATTATTGGAGAATCAATTCTTATCACACCTATATTAATCTCAACGACTTTCAGAGTACTGAGAAACACTATACAGACATACGGTGAATTTGCCTTGAGTATAGGAGCTACCAAGATCCAGACTATAAAATTAGTCTTCAGAGAATCTTATCCAGGCATCATAGCCGCGGTGATAATGGCTTTCTCGAGAGCAATAGGGGAATTAGGAGTAGCTCTCATGGTGGGAGGTAATATAAAGGGTTATACTAGAGTTCTGACAACAGCTATCGCACTCGGCGTCTCGAAAGGTGAATTTGAGTCCTCGCTTCTACTAGGTCTAGTATTGATAGGAATAATGATAATAACCTCAGTTTCTCTAAAGATTATTAGTAGAGTTTATAGGATCTGAGGTATTAGTGATAATAATGAAGGTAGATAGTATAAAGTTAAGAGATGTATGGTTCAGGTATAGAGGACTGAGTAATTGGGTTATAAGAGAAGTTAATCTAGACATCTACAGAGACAGGATTATTGTGATCAGAGGACCTAATGGTAGTGGAAAAACAACTCTTATGAAAATAATATCTCTTCTATATAGACCAGGTAGAGGTTTTATCTACGTGGATGATGTAGATTATTGGAATATTAATGGTAGAGATCGATATAATATTAAGAGAGAGATTGTTTATGTGCACGAGAAACCTATTTTATTGAGAGACAATGTTATGAACAATATAATTTATGTGTTGAAGATCCGAAATCAATTATCAGAGAGATCCGTAGAAGAAGTAAGAGATCTCTTGAAAAGATTCATGCTGGAGAATCTAGAGAATAGAAGAGCTCAGGAATTATCTGCTGGTCAGGCTCAGCTAATATCTATAGTAAGAGCATTAGTTCTTCACCCATCATTTCTACTACTGGATGAGCCTGTGTCTAATCTTGATAGAGAGAGAAGAAAATCGTTGATCGAGGTATTAAGAGAATATAGAGAGAATTACAAGACGGGTCTCATAATCTCTCTCCACGAAGACACATTATTAAAGGATCTGGAACCTGATGAAGTGTATCGTGTAAAAGACGGTTCAGTCTTAATAGATACGATATAAGAGTGTAAAGTGTAGTAACTAAAATAATTTGATTCGCATAAGAGAACTTGGTGCGGGGGGTGGGATTTGAACCCACGCAGGCCTACGCCATCGGGTCCTCAGCCC
>CAZFDB010000145.1:0-3073 GCA_964517475.1 uncultured Desulfurococcaceae archaeon
GCGACAGGGTGAGCAGGCATTCTAACAGCAACTGTTTCTAACCCCCCAGTTGCCTCGTACGGGATCTTCTCAGATTTTTTAAGAATAAGTGTTAGTGGCCCGGGCCACATCTTATCAATTAATTTAATAGCTTTCTCCGGCACTTCCTCAGAGATCTGGTAGATATCTTCTTTTCTGCAGATATGTACTATTAATGGGTTATCCATAGGTCTTCTCTTAACTTCAAAGATTCTTTTGAGAGCATCTTTATTAAAAACATCAGCTCCTAACCCATAAACAGTTTCTGTTGGAAAAGCTACTAACCCTCCTTCCCTAATTATATTGCTAGCTTCTATCAGAAGTTCTCTATCTATATTAAATGGATCTATTTTAATTATCTTTGTATACACCATTTCTCTAACTCTCCTATATATGATATATGATGAAATTAGGAAATTAAGTGAATAAGTTACATACAAGATAGGGGGTAGTACTCATAGACGCCAGTATCCAAGGATCTTGTTAATATGAGGGGCTACAGATCAAGTAATGAAATAGGCGGCGATACCCTTGAGAGAGGGCTCATAGAAGTGTATGTAGGCGTGGATGATACTGATGAGTTTATCTATGGATGCTCCACTAATCTCCTGAGGGAATTTATTAAAGAGATAATTAGTTCAAGTCTTAGAAATCAGATTATTTTTGGTGATTATCCGTATCTTACGAGACTTAATCCCTCCATACCTTTTAAGACAAGAGGTAATGGAGCTGTATCACTGCATTTGTACATATATGAAGATGCTGTAAATGAATTAATCGAGATAATAAAAACTCTTCTGAGCGGAGTTAGACAAGGCAATGGCGCGGAGCCTGGTGTAGTTATCGTTGAGGGAAATATTAGTGAAGAATTATTGAGAAATTACTACATACATGCTTTAACAGACATAGTTTATCTGGAGGTAGCTGAGAGATTAATAAATAGAATTAGTGGCAGAATCATTTCTCGTGGAAGAGGTATTATTGGTGCTTTAGCCTCTATTGCTCATCAATTTATAGAGCATGATTGCACATACGAGATCTTGGGATACTCGTTATCAAATGATGATGTATATATAGATCCCGTAAATGTATATTTGATGGATAAAGCCACGCGCCCTCTCACGTTTAATAATATAGATCCAGATACAAATAAGATATTAATAACTCCTCGTATAGGAAGACCAGTGGTTCTTGGCATAAGAGGCGAGGATCCCAAGATTCTATTAAAGGCTCTTAACATCGTTAAACCCGAAGGAGTTGATGAGTACTTGATATTCAAAACTAATCAGGGAACAGATCAACATCTCATACCTAGAGACCTTGTAAATGCTAAGCCTTACAGAACAGGGTTATTTGAAGTGGTAGTTGCTGAGGAACCTATAATAATGAGGGGAGGTGATATATTCCTAGATGTCACTGATCCTTATGACAAGAATGTGAGAGTGAGAGTCGCTATTTACAGAGAATTCGGCGAGGCTAGAGAGATAGTTAAGAGGTTGGTGAGAGGAGATCTATTAATGGTAGGAGGATCCGTGAAACCTGTATCAGGAATAGATGGCTCAGGAAACATTATGATAAATGCGGAATTAATCAAGATCCTGAGATTAGCTAAGAAATATAGGTATATGAATCCTATTTGTCCTAGATGCGGATCTAGAATGACTAGTAGAGGTGTGGGGAAAGGTTTTAAGTGTCCTAGATGCGGCTACATAGATACGAATGGGAGAAAAATTTTATTAGAAGAACCTAGGATTGGTGTTGAGGAAAATATGATCCTGAAACCCCCGATCAGAAACATGAAACATTTATCCAAGCCTCTTCAGAGATACGGTAGGGAAAAAATATGTGTTAAGAGACGTAGACAACTTAATATAAACAAAATATATATTAAAAATATCTAATATAAATAGTTTTATTAGAAACCAAAAATAGGATAAAAGTCTTATACTATTTATATATTTAATGATTATCCACAAAGAATTTTAAATATAACTATATTAACAATAACTAAGTATAAATGCTTATATTTTTATTAAGTATCCTATTTTTTGGTTTAGAAAATGGTTGAGGCATTAGTGCTGATAAATACTGAGGTGGGTAATGAAATAGAGGTTATGGAAAAAATAAAGTCGCTTGAAGAAGTGAAAGAGATATATCTCGTTTATGGTATATATGATATTCTCGCGAGAATTAAAACCGATTCAATCGATAAATTAAAGGATATTGTTGCTGGAAAAATAAGGAAGATACCGAGTGTTAAAGCAACATTAACTATGATAGTTGTTGAGCAGAAACTTAAGGAGTAGAAGTGTCATCAGGTTCTTGAGCTTAGTATTCTTGATAATGCGTTAATAGCCATGATTATGAGTGTTAGATATATCGATGGTATAAATGTGGATACTATAAGAATCATTATTACGTCTGATAGAATACTCTCGAGGGTATCTTCCGTAGCATAATTATTTGGGGTATAAGGAATAACTTCATATATGGGCTGTGGAGGCTCACTGAACCTGTATACTATATCAATCTTATTTAATCCAGCTCTTAATCTAGAGACATAAGTATAGCCCGAAACACCTCTCCACGACCACTCAATGATTCTGTATTCAGTGTTTTCATCATTAATTCTCAGATCCTGTATCTCCGTAGTATTCGGATATGTTATATACAGATCATTGTCTGATGACAAAGTAACGAAAATTCTTATATGTTTAATATCACCACCTATTACATCAATTGAGTAATTATATGCAACTATGTTAAGAGGTGTATTCACGATCAGGTACGGAGGATCAGAGAACATGATACTAGGTATCTTAAGTATATAGATACATTGATTGTATAAGCATTCTTGAGTCATATATATAGAGCTACTAGATTCATGTAGCCAACCATATAATTCTACGTGAGCAAATATGTTTTTCCCTATAGGCAAACCGTAATTCAAAGATCTACAATTTATAACGCCTTGTCTATCAGCTGAATAAGCAGCAATAATATTACTTGGATCATCAGCTAAGTAAAATTTCGCATAGGAGTATGATAAATTATT
>CAZFDB010000146.1:0-3063 GCA_964517475.1 uncultured Desulfurococcaceae archaeon
AAGTATTTAGATGAATTAGGTTTCGAGACTATATGTATAAAGCCTAAGATAAGAGTTGCTAAACCAGGGGATCTGTACTACAAAGCCTCTTGCTGGAAAAAAGATCTTTCTCCATGGTGGTTTCCAAGAGAATTCTCGGAGATATGTGTAGTAAGGAATACAGGGAGGGTTCTGAAAGAAAATATTCTCGGTGGATGTGCTGAGTATACTTTCTACACACCTAGAAAAATAGATCCTTTGAGAAAAACAGTGGTTTTAAGAAATGGTAGAGTTATTAGATACAAATACTTAATTATTTCATACCCACTAAATAAATTTATTGAGAAAATATCTCAAAAAGATCTTTTGAAGAAATATGTGGACAACATCTCCAGATTGAATTGGGTTGGTTTACTAAGTATTTCTTATGGTGTGAGAGGTGAGGAGCCTGAATGGGATATTATTACCCACGCCACAAAAGCCTCGAGAACCCATATCTTCTACACGGTATCTAGATCACTTAAGAATACTGCTCCACCTAATCACTACTTAATCAATATACAGATGAGTTACTGCAGAGAATATCCACCGCCACCAGATGCTTTCTCCAGAGGCGTCGCGGAAATTAGGTGGGCGGGTCTATTAAGTAGTGAGAAGAGTATTGTTCTAGAGAGAGTTTTTGTTCTTCATAACATGCTTCCGTATGGCGCGGATCCAAGATTATTAAGTATGGTGAGAGAGGAGTTTCGTAGCTTAAGCATCTATTTACTAGGATTTCGAGGCGAGGGTCAGCCTATGAGTCTAAGAGATCAGTTGCTTAGACATAGGTCTATTCAGGAAATCATAGATTCTTAATACATCACTATTAAATACATTCATGAACATAATCTCAGTTCATGGAGAAAAAATGTATCAGTGGAGACCTAAGTGGATTAGAGTAAAGATTATTCTGAGACCAGGGGAAGAAGTAGAGTCATGTAAAGATGAGACAACCGGGCTATATATATGCCCCCTGTGTAGTGACATAAACATTATTTGTCCAAGCGATAAGAAATTCTCCTCAATTATTCCTGAGAAAACTGTTTATTTTTTCTCTGAGGAGGATTTGAGAAATCATATATATGCTCATTCGGAGAGTAATGAGTGGGGTAGATCCACAGGAAGATATGAGGAGGAAGAAGAGGAAGAGGAGGAAAATGAGAAGGATTAAACTAGTTACTAGCTTCACCGAGGATATCATTGATAGAGGAGAGGTTATCTATAGAAAACTTGGTGGACCAGGTCTTTATGGGGGTTATGTGCTACATGTACTAGGCAGAGAATTCAGTATAGTAACTAGACCAAGTAGAGAGATTCTCACCTCTTTAGCAGGAGAGAACTACGGCTTCATAGTTGAAAGAGTTGATTCTAGAGATCTATGCGATACACACTTTGTTTTTAAACATGTGTATCGAGGAGGAGTTAGAGTGTCTTATCTTCTTAGCAGAGGATGCGAAATCAATCTCTCAATAAATGATCATGGTAATGATAGCATATATATAATTTCACCAGTTTTTAAAGAGATCTCCACCGAGGATGTGAGAAGAATTATAGAGAAAGGGTATTTTGTAGGAGTAGATATCCAGGGTTTTGCTAGGATATTTAATAAAGATAATTTATTGGGTAATTATATTGATGAAAATATTCTAAGGATCTTTAGAGGAGCCAAGGTTTTTCACGGTGGACTCAATGAACTCATCTCTATAAGCACAGATCCTTTTGAATTAACTAAATTAATCACTAAGATCATTGATCCTGATATCTCGATAGTGTCTATGGGTAGAGATGGTTCAGTTGCGTATGTTAGGGGAAGGGGGATTTACAGGATCTATTCTTATAGAGGCGGGGTCAATGGGGATGAGACTGGTTGTGGAGATATATTACTGATCTCAACAATATCTTTTTTAGAAGAAGCAGATCCTCTTGAGGCTATTCTTAAAGCAACACTGATCTCTGGATTGAGAGTTGAGAGAGGTTTTCCATTTGAAATTGATGAAGATTTATTAGATAAGCACTACGCTAGATATATCCAATACAGATTAATCTCATGGTAACCATAATATGACTTAGTCTAGATCTAGAGATCTATTTCTTTTCTTTAACTCTTCTATGTGTAAGATTATATACGAAGCATTCTAAGTATTCTTTCTCTTTATCAATAATTTCTTGATCTCTATGTGGTATATAGTGATTATGTGGACATGAGGTGGGGTGTCCAAGTGATACGCATATCTTCTCTATGGCTTCAGGAGGTATCAAATAATCTATTCTTGATGCTATTAAACATGCTTTATTAGGATCTATTCCAAAGATCTTGTTAAGATAAGTTTCGATTACTCCATGAGCCCACATCTTAAGTATTAATTCACGCTCACCTCTCTTAGAAACCCTGTACTCTCCTCTACCAATCTTCTCAATATATCCTTTAACTAATAATTTTTCTAGGTACTCGTGAGCAGATGCTGGTTTAATATTCAGTGTTTTATAGATATCTCTCAATCTAACTAACCCATCCGATGAATCTTCTAATTTCTTCATTATAGCTAAGTACTCATAAACTCTTCTACTCCTCAATTATTTGACTCCAATTAATGTGTAGCTAGAGATTAATATAAGATTTAAAGATTTGCTTCACTAGCAAGATATTTATTGAATAAATCTATCAATGGATCTTCTACAGCGATATCTCTTAGATACCGTATCTCATCTCTTGATATGATTTTAACTAAGTAATCTTTCTTCTCAATAACCTCGCCTATAACCGATGCCTCGATCCCCTTATGCTTCAATTGATCTAGTGCTTCATCTATATAATCTCTCTTAATAATGGCTAATAGAGATCCTGACGATAATATTCTCATAGGATCTAGTCCGAGAACCTTTGTTAAGATCCTTGTTTCCTCTGACATAGGTATTGATTCTTTAAATATATGAATAGATTTGTTAGATGCGTACGCGATCTCTGCTAATCCAGCCAACAATCCTCCTTCTGTTGGATCATGCATCGCATTTACATAACCGTATGAGGATAATAGAAGAGCCTCA
>CAZFDB010000147.1:0-3051 GCA_964517475.1 uncultured Desulfurococcaceae archaeon
GTGTGTAACCAAATAATCTGTTTATAGAATCAATAGATAATTTGATCTGATCAACAAACTCCTCTTTAGAAACTTCGGAGGCTAGACTATGAAAATATGGTTCTGCGAGAAATTCTACATATCCACTCGAAACAAGATCTTTTAATAAATCTATTATATCAGGGATGTATCTCGTGAGTTGCTCTAGTAGAACACCTGATATACTTATATTAACCATAGGTTTATAACCTTCTTTATCAGCGATTCTATCAAATTCTTCTCTTAGTATTCTGAGAACAGGTCTATAAGACTTCTCGGCAACTCTCCTAAGCACTAATTCATCTAATTCCTCATCTAATAATCCTCTAAGATCAGATCTAGGGTCTATATTACTCTTTATTCTATAGGGTTGATGCATTTCTAAGGAGAATATTACGTAATTCACCATCTTGGAACCCGGGTAAGTGTTCAAGGATCTATTTAATAGTCATATTCTCTATAACTACCCCAGGATCAATTTCTTTATGAGGCCATATTTTGCATTTAATTAATCTACTGTGTTCACCTATTCTAACATCGTCTCCAATAATAGATCCTTCTATAATTACATTTTCACCGATCTTAACATGTCTACCAATTATACTATTGATTATATGAGATCCTTTTCCTACATAGGATCTATCCATAATAATTGATCCCTCAATAACAGATCCTTCAGAGATAATTGTGTAGTTATCAATTACAGAGTCTCTTATTCTGCTATAATCACCAATATATACATGTCTACCGATTAAGACATCTCCTTCGAAAATAATTTTCTTCTCCTCAGCTCTCTTAATAATATCTTTATGAAGCATCCTAGACCTCGCACTCGCTCCTTGGAACCTTACACCATTCCATTTATCAGATACCTCTAGCTCGTAGGGATCCAGGTTTCTGAGGAGGTATAGAGATGCTTCAAATAATCTCTTTGGAGTACCTACATCAAACCAATACTTAATCTTCTTATAACCATAAACCCTTCGATTCTCTCTTATCAGCTTCGGGATAATATCTCTCCCAAAATCCATCTCACCTCTCTTACGCATCTCAAGGATCTCAGGTGATGAGAGCAGTGACACTAGCTCCTCAGAGAGTAGGTAGATCCCTGTGTTCACGCTTCTGCTAGGAGCATCTTCAAGTCTCTTAGGCTTCTCAACAAAACCCCTGATCCTGAGATCAGGGTCTATTAGAGCTACACCGAAATCTTTTATATCCTCAATATTCTCCATATCTTTAAGAACTATTGTCATAAAAGATTCTTTCTCAACATGATAATTCCAGAGATCCAGTAGATCCATGTCGAACACAGTGTCTCCTTGAACAACTATAAGCGGTCCCTTCAAATTATAGTAATCAGCCACTATCCTAACTGAGTCTGCGTTCCCAACACTATCCTCAAGAGGTTGATATCTCACTCTAAATGATATAGGTAGATTATATTTAGCAGATATTCTATATCCCTCGCCGAGGTAATCATATATATTTCTGTAGTTAACATATCCACTAACGCCTAAGTAGATCTCTCTTACACCTTGTTGAACAAGTCTATAGATGATAAATTCTATCAGAGGTCTGTTGAGGAACCGGATCATAGCTTTTGAAGTCTCCACAGTCAATGGATATAATCTGGTTCCTAAGCCCCCTAATGGTATTATCGCGTATTTTATCATTATCTCACTCTATGTCAATTAACTATTACTATTTTTAATAATCTATTATATAATTCAGAGCTATTGATTTTTCTCCTCATGAGACTCTACGCAGTATTGCAATAATGTATTGATGAAACTTCTTCAAAGAAATCATGTTTTTAAGGTTTTTTTGAGATAGGTTATCATAGGACCCTGTAAATAGAGTGTGGAGTAGATGGCTAAGTCAGCGTATAGTTACATGGCTGAGATGTGGAGGAATAGAGAGGAGAATGAATTAAGAGAGATTTATAGAGAGAGACTAATTAAGTGGAGAAGAGATGAGGTAGTTGTTAGAATAGATAAACCAACTAGACTAGATAGAGCGAGAGAACTCGGATACAAAGCTAAGCAGGGATTTGTTGTTGTTAGAGTGAGGGTTAGTAAAGGTGGTAGAGAGAGGCCTAGACCAAATAAGGGTAGGAGACCGAAGAGAATGGGTGTCTATGGATATGCTCCTGAGAAAAGTCTCCAGCTGATTGCCGAGGAGACTGCTGCGAGGAAGTATAGGGGTCTTGAGGTGCTGGGGAGCTACTACGTTGCTGAAGATGGATTGTATAAATGGTATGAAGTTATTCTAGTAGATCCTAATCACCCAGCAATTAAATCTGATCCTGAGATAAATTGGGTCACAGATCCTTCTCAGAGAGGACGTGTATTTAGAGGAAAAACAATGGCGGGTAGAAAAATGAGAGGATTATTAAGAAGCAGAGGATTAAAAGGAACTCACCACCACAAGTGGAAGAAGAAGCAGAAAGAGAGAGAGGAGAAGAAGAGACATGAGGCATCGAGAGGAGCCCGGGTTATACTACCTCAAGAGAAGTATGAGGAGGTATTTGGAGAAAAGAATTAGTGGAGTTATAGAAAAATTTTTTAAATCAGCTAAACACAACTTATTTTTAGAATACCAGCAATGAAATCAAATAAGTTGATATTAGCAAGAGTCCTTGTGGAGATAAATAAATCTCTTGCAGAGCTCAGGATCGTTAGAGAGAAGATTATTAGAAGAATAGTTCTTGACTCAGATCAAGGATCTGTTCTAGAGAATATGCTTAGAAGAACTGATCGTTTCATACTTGATCTTGAGAGATTATCAGAGAGAATCCAAACAATACTGACTCTAGACACCACCCTAAGCAGAGTTGCGGAGATAGCTGATTTAAGAAAATATATGAGGGATCTGGAGAAGGAATTGAGAGTATTCAACTCAGCATCAGCCCTAGGTCTGAAGAGAGCTCTCGAGGAACTTGATAAATTGAGATTTGAAGCTTCTTAATTTATCACATGGAAATGTATTTATATTCTAGATCACATCATTATTATCTGAGGGTTTATTTATGGC
>CAZFDB010000148.1:0-3038 GCA_964517475.1 uncultured Desulfurococcaceae archaeon
AGGAGCAGTATCATCAGTTGTTGAACACGACGCATATATACTAGTCATGCTAAAAATACTCAAACTACTCTACGACAATGGCTCACTAGATAATCCATGGCCATTTAACTGGGCTCTTCTATGGGCAGGTACATTGGGAAGCAACTTCACGGCGGCTGGTGCACCGGCTCTCTACGTAGCATTCAGATTAATTGAGAAGGATCTTGGGAGGAGAATACTTCCGAGAGAAATATACATGGTCACGGTCCCATACGCATTAATCTCACTAGTAATATGTTTCTTCATAGGATACATATTCTGGGTAGCTTATTAATAAAAAGATCTTTTTCTATACATTATAGAATAATCGATCTACTTAACAATAATTAATTGTTTATTCCAAGAAATTTTCTATAAAACTTATGTTTTATAGATTTAAGACTTTGTTCAATAATAATATGGTGGTTATAATTAGAGGATTAAGAGTTGAGGTTCCCGAGATCTCTGTTATTGATAGTGTTAAACTACCTTCTTCGGAGACAGCTGTGATTGTTGTTGATATGCAGAATGATTTTGTTAAACCCGGTGGTAAATTAGTTGTTCCCTCAACAATAAATACTATTGAGCCTATCAAGAGACTTCTGGATAAGGCTCGGAGAAGTGGTGTAAAGATCTTCTATACAATGGATACTCACTATGACAATGATCCTGAGTATGCGATATGGGGTGAGCATGTCAGGTATGGTTCATGGGGTTGGGAGATTATTGATGAGTTGAAGCCTTCTGAGAAAGATATTGTTGTTATAAAGACTAGATATGATGGTTTCTACGGAACTCCTCTAGATGATCTGTTGAGGGTCTACGGGATCAAGAATCTTGTTATTACGGGGACGGTGGCTAATATATGTGTTCTGCATACGGCGGCTAGTGCAGCACTTAGATGGTACAAGATCTATGTCCCTATGGATGGTATCAGTGCATTAAACGAGTTTGATTACTACGTAGCTCTAAGACAAATATCTTTTCTATACAGAGGAGTTATTGTTAGAAGCTCAGACACCATAGAATTTTATTAAATAGATCCTCTAAAAATACTTGGGTTAGAAACAATGATTTTTTATAAGCCTATCAAGATTTGTAGTGTTGATGAGATGAAGAGAATTGATGAGAGAGCAGCCTCTGAATATGGAATAGATCATCTTCTCCTAATGGAGGATGCTGGGACAGCTGTCTACAATGTTGTTATTGGGGAAATCGATGTTGTTGGTAAGAAGATCTGTGTTTTTGCGGGTACTGGTAATAATGGTGGGGATGCTCTTGTTGCTGCTAGGAGATTATATTCACATGGTTTAAGTGTCAGAGTATTTGTGATAGGTGAATTATCTAGGTCAACGGATCTTATGCGAAGAAATTTTGATTTAGTTAAGAAGATCGGTGTTGAGACATATGTTATTGAGAGAGAAGATGAATTAGATAAGTACACCCCCTTGATAAGAGAATGTGATGTTATTATTGCGGGGATCATTGGTATAGGTTTGAGAGGAGAGGTTTCGGGGCTTAGGAGAAGAGTTATTGAAACAATCAATAGTCTGGGGAGAATAGTTGTTAGCGTAGATATCCCCTCAGGCATAGGAGGAGATAATGGCAGGGTTTATGGTGCGGCGATAAAATCATCGATAACAGTCACATTCGGCTTACCCAAATACGGAAATATTCTCTACCCAGGATACTACTACTCCGGGAAATTATATGTATCGAGATTATCCTACCCACCACAGCTACTGGATTCAGATGATATTAGAGTTGAGTTAAACACACCTACACCACCCCCGGAGAGAATTAGATGGGGTCATAAAGGAATATTCGGAAAATTCCTTGTTGTTGGAGGAGCTAGATACTATTACGGAGCACCGTATTATACGGCGTTCTCATTCCTCAAGGCAGGTGGGGGATACTCAAGACTTGCGGCACCGAAATCTATTGTTCCATTCATCGCGGCTAGGAATAGTGAGATCGTTTTTATACCACTTGAAGAGACTGAGGAGGGGAGTATATCAAGGATTAATTATGAGAGGATCCTTAGAGTAGTAGATGAATATGAGATAGACATAGTAGCTATTGGACCGGGAGCCTCATTGAATCAGGAGACCCAGGAACTGATCAGAGATCTTGTTCAAACAATTAATAAACCAGTTATTATAGATGGTGATGGGTTAACAGCTGTTTCTAAAAACCCTGATGTGTTGAGGGGGAGGAGAGAAGCAACTGTGTTAACACCTCATCTAGGAGAGTTCTCTAGATTAACCAGGCTTAGTATAAAAGACATATCTGAGGACCCAATCGGAGTTCTTAGAAAAACGTGTATAGAGCTTAATAGTTATATTGCTTTGAAAGGAGCACACACATTAATATGCTACCCTGATGGGCGTATATATATAAACATGACCGGGAACCCAGGCATGGCTAAGGCAGGTTCAGGAGATGTGTTGACGGGGACGATCGCAGCTATGTACGGTGTGGGGTACAGAGATATTGGTGAGGCTCTTAGAATGGGTGTATTGATCCATGGATTAGCAGGTGATTTAGCTGCCAAGGATCTTGGTGAAGATGGTGTTACACCCGATGACATAATTAATTATCTGTCGAATGCGATGAAGATCCTTAGAGAAGACATTAGTTACATATATAATAGTTATATGCCAAAAATAATATGAAGCGATATGAATCTTCGCAAACAAATATTTTCAGTGGTTAAGTAAATGTTGGAGAATAGATCAAGGATTATTATCGTTAGAGAGAATCTGGTTCCAAGAATAATCTCTATATTGTTCATAGCCGGATTACTAGTATTTGTAACAATAATAACGCTAATCACACCTTTTTGGGAGACGCAACTCGTTTTAATTCTCTTACTCATAATCCCGTTAACAATTATATTTGGTAAAGATGCTCTCTCATTAACACAATGGTTATTCAGCAGAGATCGATTACTTAGGCTACGAGAAGTTCTAATGAGTACTGAAGCAGATCAGTATCTATTGGATCAGGGTTATGCGGAT
>CAZFDB010000149.1:0-3019 GCA_964517475.1 uncultured Desulfurococcaceae archaeon
GAATTGGAGAAGATTCCGAGAATTATTCGAGCCAATGAATAACTTAATTGATTTCTTCCTACTACAACTACCTCCCAACTACCGCTTCAGCAATAACAACCTCGAGAAAGTGAAAAGATTCATTAAAGAGAGCGGTGAAGAGAATAGATTAGCAATAGAATTCAGAGAAGCATCATGGTTCAGCAGAAAAGAAGAAGAGTTATGCAGCGAGCTGGAAGGAGCATATATAGTTTCCGTAGACTCACCCGACACAACATGGATGATCTCGTGTAGAGAAACTGTTTATCTAAGACTTCATGGGAGGAGTAGTTGGTATCTCCACAATTACTCTGACGAGGAGTTGAACGAGATTATTGATAAAATAATTAATCTATATCCTAAGAGGATCTACGTATTCTTCAACAATAATCACTGGATGCTTGAGAACGCAAGAAAACTTCTTACCCAACTAAACAATAGATTATCCTGAACATGAGTTGCATCACATGGTTTTCCTGAATCACTTCATTTGATTCTTGTATTAATTGATTTGCGTGAGGTTACGTGTCTAGTCTCCAGTAGTAATTGAAGAATCCTGAGGCTATGATTCCTCTGGGGTCTCTGCCAAGTTGTTTTGATTCGTATATTAGGTAGTCAGGCACAATTGTTAGTGGTAGTCTATGTAAAGCTTCTATTGACTCCAATGAGTTTCCTCCTAATATGGCGATGTATTTATCTGGGTCTAGTGGATTTGGGTATATTAGGGCTACCCCTAATTTTTCTCCCTCAAAGATCTTTTTTTCTATAATTATTCTGTTTTCTCCTTCGAACCTGAGGATATTTAGGAGATCAATTATTTTTCTAAGGAAGATATTCTTCTCCGGACCACCAATGATAATAAGGTTTTTGCCAAGGATCTTGTCTCTATCAATATTCTTGTCTAAGACGATCTCTATGTAGCCATTTGCGTAGTTGAACCACCATCTCTGGATATTAAGTGATGTTTTTAGGCAATAATCATTTTCTGAGCATGATATTATAATGGATCTTCTGTTGAAGACGTCCATGAATGGTCCTGTGACAGGTTTCTCCTTAACAAGTCTCTTGACTGGTTGCTTGGTAACGTATTTATCATCTGAGCATATCAGGAGATCCTCGCTGATTACTAGACAAAGATCATCTCCACTGAAAACTATTTTTAGTGAGGGTTTTTGTAGATATGAATTGCTTATAAATAATTTTCTTCCTCGATGAATAATCTCGAGATCTTTTCCCAGATCCAGTAAACCTCCTCTTCTAAGCATATCAAGATCCAGATCTATCCCCGAGACATTCTCAGCCTCCCCAATAACTATTTTATTAATCTCCTTCCCAAGGATCTCAGCTGATAATTTTGAGAAATTCTTCTCAGCTCCTCCATACACAGTTACCCACCAAATCTTATTGAATCTACGGTCTCTAACCACGGCAACAACTTTTCTCGGAACAGATCTTTTTCTACTAGTCAAGAAACTCTCTATACTCTCACGATCAATACATTCAAGCCCGTACCTAGACCCTCTCCTAATCTCCCCCCAAACATGACCTACTCCCTCAACCTCCTCATAGATGTGTGGTATCCTCAGCTCCTCTAATCTCTTAACAATCTTCCTCGAATAATCCACCGAAACTATGTTGTCACTGGATCCGTGTGACACGAATACTGGTGTTGATAGTAGGTTCTCGAGAGAATTTGCTGGATTATACATCTCCATTAGATCCGCCACACCCTCCCAACCAGGTCTCATCCTAATAGCCTCGATAGTGTCTGATAAATCTCCTCTTGAGGAGAGTGGTGCGGTTGCGGCGAATAGATGAGGTGTTCTTGTTGATATGTACCATGTTCCGTACCCACCCATTGAGTGTCCTGACAAGTATACTCTGTCTGGATCAATGTTATATTTTCTCTGGACATGATCTATTATTTCTAGGATCTCTAATAATCCTATCTCTCTATAATTCACTTCCCCATCCCTAGCTGATGGACCTACTATATATAGATCCTCCTTGTCTCCATAGAGTTCTGAGAAATATGGGTGTCCTTTGAATCCGTGTAGAGATATTATTGCTCCGCATCTCTCTTCTCGGCATGTTCTCTTGGGTGGTTTTAAACCGTATAGATGAACTGATCCGTCTGCTGAGGATCTGTAGCTCTCAACTCTATGATCATGCTCGTTGACTAATCTAAGATCTATGTTCACTGTATCTATTAATTCATTATCTACATAGATATTTAATTGGATAACAGCTTCACTAGGGTCATTGATTGGTTTTTTAGAAGAGATATGTATCGGTGCAGGAACTACTGATCCCTTAACCAGATTATTTGTCTCGAATAAGCATTTCCTCCAATAACTATTCTCTACACACTCAACAACTAATCTCTCTATATCTCTCATAGCTAGTATAGGTATGGATATATATGTGTTGGCAATAGAGCCTCTGACAATATCTGGTTTAAGGATTCTTTCATGATGAGTGTAGATGGGCTTCTCCCACTTAATTAATGAGGCGCTTAGAAGCCATCTACCAGCTAATCTACCAGATTTAAAAAGTATTCTATTAACACCATCTCTAAGTCTTAGTGGAACTGCGTAGAAACCCGGTTGGTATCTCCTAGCAATATATGATGTGAATATTGTGCCACCGTTCGCGTAAACCGAGACATAATCCTCTGAACCTATAAGCAGAACATAATCTCCCCCAGGGACGTCGACCTCTGTGTAGGCATACGCGACACCGTAGTTAAGTCTCCAGAAATCACGGAAATCCTCACCAAACAACTTAGCAAAATCAACCACACCATCATCACCAGCGAAATAATCGGTACAAGAAATATCACCAATCCTCAAACCAGGGGATAGAGCAACTCTACCCTCACCACCAAGAGAAGACAAATAGTCAACAAAGAAAGATTCAAAACCATCACCAATCAAAGAAGAATACGGGAAAGGACCACAGATCACATATCTACGCAGAACAAACCCACCACCCAAACAAA
>CAZFDB010000150.1:0-1272 GCA_964517475.1 uncultured Desulfurococcaceae archaeon
GTACGTCGTATCCGAGATCTCTGTAATACTCTCCTAATGTAATACCAACGTATATACTTGCTTCTCTGGCTGAGACAGGCATGTTGCTTGTATTAGCTATCAATATTGTTCTCTCCATCAATGGGCGACCACTCCAAGGATCCTTTGTCTCAGGGAATCTTTCTAATACCTCAGTCATCTCATTACCTCTCTCTCCACAACCTATATAGATCACTACCTTAGCATCACTCCACATAGCCAGACTATGCAGAGTGACAGTGTTGTGAAACACTGTTGGAGTATGACCTCCTATGAAGTTGTGGGTGCTGGGGACAGTGACGTCGTAGACTATCCACTCACCGTATAGAAGCTCTACATCTTCTATAGGATCCACTGTAACATTTTTGAAAATCTCAGTGTATTTCCTCAATAAATCTTGTTTCTTATACAGACTCTTTCCTAAAACAAGTGTACGTAGACCGTCTCGTGAAGCAGTAGTTTGTGTTGTAACACTCACAAAGATGTTTAGGATCTCTGGAGGGATAATGAGATATTCGCTTGGTGTCTTCTCGAGGATCTCGTCCCTCTTACTCTTGATCTCATTTAGCATTTCTCTATAAAATGTATGAGGACCGAATAAGTATCCTACACCTAACAACTCTTTTGTGAGAACCTCATCATAGAACTTGACTATGTCATAATCATCAGAAATTATAATTACATAGAGTTTTTGATCAAAGCCCTTCTCATTCTTATACGAAATTTCTCTAATCACAAAATTGCCTATACCGATCCTATTTAAGAGATATGTTAATCTATCCCTAACCTCCTTAGTATACGAGAGTATATAGAGCTCACCATCTCTATAAAGACCCATTACTCTGAAGTATCCGGCTAAGAAGTATTTAATAGCATTCTCACTAGCTCTCAACATTACGCTGGGGATAGTTCTTTTAGTGAAGTACTCTGTTAAGAAACCTGATCTAAGAAGAACATCTCTCAAGATCTTAGATCTGAGTTGTATAACTACCGACTCTCTCCCCAAAGGATCTTTGTGATATTTCCAGAAAATCATTTTCTCAATAGAACAGTCTCCAAAGACGCTCCTTAGAATATCTCCTAAGAGTTCTTCATTGATATCATCTCTAGGCATATAGATCCTTATGCGATCAGAGGAGAAAGCTCTACCATTCCCCACTAACATTCCTAATATATACGCGAATGCCCCATCTATCTCCTCAGGGATCTTCACACAATTCGAAGACCATCTATAAGAAACTATTCTTGGATGAG
>CAZFDB010000150.1:1282-3018 GCA_964517475.1 uncultured Desulfurococcaceae archaeon
CAATTAGCCAGAGAGGTGGATAAGCTATTCTATGAACCATGTTATATAGTTTTCTATCCTCTACACCAAGTTCTCGAGCCAGACCTCTGAGCCTACCTTTATATCTCTTCGCTAATTTCCTCACTACCTTAATAAATCTTTTCTGAACAACAGGATCTTTGGATACAGCCTCCGGTACATATTTATAGAGATTAAGTCGTGCTTTTGTATTCATAATAATTTTTCTTGGGACTACAAGAAGATCTCCTTTTCTTAGACTCGCGGCAGGTACCTCCATGAATCCTTTCTCTGAATCGAATATTATTAATCTATGTATTGGTGTGACCTCTATCACTCTTCCTCTCCTAGTTCTTATTCTAACAATCTTATCGGTTTTTCCTCGATACACGTGACTTATAGGCATCTTAATAAATTCTTTCCCATTGAAGCTGTACACATACAGTGTTCTTGAACCAACGCTGTATACCTCTTCTTCTAAAGCAAGATCCGGGTCTCTTCCCTTGATTCTCTTAAATATTTTCTCGATTGGAATAAGAGATCCGTTGGACAGCATCACAGGTGTTCCTGGTAGAAGACATTTACCTGTTCCAAATGCACCTGGTATAGCTCCTGTTCCTCCCTTAGCCATTGGGAAGAATGTGTCAATAATTCTCATACCGGTGATCAGTGGTAGCACAGGATCAAGTTTCACTTTATATGGTCTAGGGATCCTGACAGGCCATTTACTAAGCATCTTTATACCTATCTTGTCACCACCTCTCTCAATGAAAGCTATAGGTTCCTCAACAGTATAATCTCCCTCAGGACTTAACTCTATTAATCTACCCTTCATGTCTGGAGGCATTATAATCGGATGCTTTATCAGAGGTGTCTCATCCACGTATCCTAGAACATCTCCTGGGAGGACCTCCATGCCTGGCTTAAGATCCTGTCGGGGGATGAAGCGATGTTTCACGTCTCTGGGTATTGACGTAAGTTTAACTCCTCTTCTCACAAATATAGATCCTGTTCTCTCAAGAATTTTTGATAGAGGTCTCTGAATACCATCAAAGATCTGGCCAATTAACCCAGGTCCTAACTCAGCGGATAATGGAGCTCCAGTGGCGTATACATGGTCTCCTGGTCTTATTCCAGAGGTTGCTTCATATACCTGAATATATGATCTGTCTCCAGAGATCCTTATAATCTCTCCTATAAGTCTCTCTTCACCTACCTCAACAACTTCATACATTAGTGGCGATGGTATTCCCTCGGCAACAACTAAGCTACCGCTAATTCTTATTATCTTACCTTTTCTCTCCATAGTTCTTAATCAACCTCCAAAAAGTGTCTTTTTAATAACTAACTTAAGCTCTTCTTCCAAGCTATTTATAATTGTTCCTAGATCGTATCTATATATTACATCTCTATTCTCGGGATAGGCTATGAATCCTCCTCTGATCCTATTGTTTACCTCTATATCGAATTTCTTATCACGAAATTTATTATTGGTACTAGTCATTTTTTTGACTACGTCTTCAACCAAGTCCAGGCTTTCAGGATCTGTTTCTATTATAATATGATCTGATTTAATATCTTCTAAAACTCTCTCAAGATTTCTCTCTAAAAACCTCCTATATATGATCTTATTATTTATGAGATATGAAGCTACTCTCTCCCTAGCTTCTCTGAATACTTTGTCTACGAACCGATTTTCCTCTCTACTCAATATATTTCTCTCCTCTATATCAAGCTTA
>CAZFDB010000151.1:0-3008 GCA_964517475.1 uncultured Desulfurococcaceae archaeon
TCATATAACTCTGGTGTTAAGGTCTCTGTTATTTCATTAGGTATGTGGCATCTACCTAGGTTACCCGAGAAGGATGATTATGGGGTTCATAATATAGATGTGGATGAGCTTAAGAGAGTGTTTAGGAGAGCTTATGATGAGGGTATTAATTTTATTGATACCGCAAATACTTATCATGGTGGAATATCACCTGTTCCACTAACTCATAGAGGCTATGCTGAGAAGCTACTGAATCAATTAATTAAAGATCTTGGGTTTGATAGAGAGAGTATATTCATCGCATCCAAAGTAGGTGGTCAGATGGCTAAGTGGGTTAATGGTGGTGGTTTGAGTAGGAAGCATGTTATGTGGCAGATTAGAGAGAGTCTTATGAGAACTGGTCTCGAGTACCTGGATCTATACTACGCCCACATATTCGATCCTGATACACCACCCAGAGAATTCTTATCAACATTCAGAGACTTGGTGAGACTTGGCTACGTGAGATATATTGGTGTTAGTAATATTCCAGGGCAATATCTCTCTGAGCTAATGGTTATGTCTCAGGATCCTTGTTATGAACCTATAGTAGCTCTCCAATACAAATATAATTTAATTGAGAGAAATATTGAGAATGATATAATTCCTATCGCCCAGAGATACGGTTCCGGTGTAGTGGCTTACTCACCACTCGCCCAGGGTTTCTTAAGTGGCAAATACTACGATCCTCGTGAGAAGAAGTGGGTTATACCAGAAGGATCTAGAGCTACCTATATGAAGAATTTCATAGATAGATACTTAATTGATAAGAACCTGAGATTCATCGAGGAGTATTTAGAGATAGCAAAAACACTTGATGTCACACCTACACAATTAGCTTTGGCATGGATATTCAAGAGATCTGAGGAGCTAAATATACCGATCATACCAATAATAAGTGTCTCGAAACTAGATCAATTAATTGAGGCTCTGAACTCCATAGATATTAAGCTAGATAGTGGCGCAATGAAACAATTAAATGAACTCTACCAGAAATACTACGGTAAGTCTCAATAGTGTTGGAACTACTATGCCTAGACCATATGTAATTATTTTCTCAACAGCAACAATAGATGGTAAAATAGCTTCTAAGACAAGATACAGTATGCTTAGTTGCCCAGAGGATCTGAAGAGGCTTCATATGACTAGAAAAGAAGCTGGGGCGGTAATGATCGGTGCAAACACCGCGAATATAGACGACCCATCACTCAGATTAAAATACTTCGAGGGGCCGAACCCCGTGAGAATAGTTGTTGACGGGAAATTATCTATTAGAGAAGATCTTAGGTTAGTGAGAGAATTGATCGCTAGAACAATCATATTAACAAGTCAGGTAGCAGATAAAGAGAAGATTGGGAGACTGAGATCCAGGGGAGTGGAGATTTATGTGGTGGAGTCAGAGAACCCGCCTCAGATAGATATGGAGAAAGCATTAGAGAAACTATATGAGTTAGGGATAAAGAAAGTTCTTGTGGAAGGCGGTGGAGAACTTATATGGAGTCTCGTGAAAAAAGATCTTGTTGATGAGTTCAGGGTAACATACACAGGATATGTATTCGGGGGAAAAGAAGCTGTATCAATAGTTGGTGGAGAGGGTTTCTCAACAACAGAAGAATCACCTAAGTACCGCGTGGAGAAAGCTTTTATATGCACCTGTGGGAGAGAGGTCCACGTAATATTTAAAAGATCTAGGTAGCATTAATCTCTTTACAACCGAAAGCTAGTCCATCGAGGAGGGGAGGAGGTCGGTAAGCAAGATTATTAATGATGTAAGAAATTTTTTGAGGAGGTTTGAAAAAGATCTCTCTCATAGATAATTAAGTGGGTGTTTTGGTATGGAGAAATATGATGTCGTGGTCATAGGCGGTGGACCCGGTGGATACCCCGCAGCAATAAGAGCTTCACAACTTGGTTTAAGAGTTGCTATTGTGGAGAGTAGAGGTAGGTTTGGTGGTGAATGCACATTATATGGTTGTGTACCTACTAAGGCATTGGTTAAATTCTCTGAGATTTATTGGAGAGCTAAGGGCTCTGAGTATTTATCTGGGAGGGAGAGTATATCGTTAAACTTCGAGGATCTTATGGAGAAGGTTTCTGATGTGGTTGCAAGGGTTTCCTCAGGGATCGAGTATTTGTTGAAGAGTTATGGAGTAGATATCTTTTTCGGCAAGGCCACAGTATCTGAGGATAAATCAATTTATGTAGATAAGGATAAGATCTTGAAGACTTCTAAGATTATAGTTGCTACAGGAACTGATCCTATTATCCCAGAGGAGTTTTCCTCGGTTAGTGAGTATGTTCTTGATAACAGAAATATTTTTGATCTGAGGAAGACTCCATCTAGTTTAATTATTATTGGTGGTGGGTATGTAGGGATAGAATTCGCTACTATTCTAGCTAAATTAGGTGTTGATATACATGTTGTTGAGATGATGCCTAATATACTGCCTGGAATAGATCTTGATGCGTCAAGATTTGTTGAGAAGAGATTAGCTGGTTTAGGAGTGAAGTTCTATAAGAATAATGTTGTTAAAGAGATCAGGAGATTAAATGGTGAGATCGAGGCTAGGTTATCTGGTAACCAGGTGATACGTGGAGAGAAGATACTGGTTTCTATAGGTAGAAAACCTAATATCGGTGGATTAGGTATTGAGAAATTAGGTGTAGAGTTAACTGAGAAGAAATATATAAAGGTCAATAAATATCTGCAAACCACTAACCCGGGTATCTACGCCTCGGGAGACGTGGCTGGGCCACCACTACTTGCTCACAAAGCATTTATACAAGCGATGATCTCCGCAGAGAATATTGCTGGAGGATCTATTGAGTATAGCAAGAGATTTATTCCATCAGTTGTTTTCACCGAGCTGGAGATTGCTCAGGTGGGGCTGAGTGTTGAGGAGGCGAGGGGAGAAGGTTTTGATCCTGTGGCACATAGATTGTTCCTAGGCGGTGTGGCTAGAACAATTATCGAGGATGCTGAGACAGGT
>CAZFDB010000152.1:0-2991 GCA_964517475.1 uncultured Desulfurococcaceae archaeon
TTATACCAAGCCCGGGTGGGAAGATCCTGAGGTTTTTAAAAGCGTTCTGAGCCCATTTGAGAAATCTGTATCTCTCAACATTTCTCTCCATCTCAGCTCTTATATTAAGTCTAAGAGCTTCAGGGGATCCCCAGTAATCAACTTGTATAGAGTGGTCAATAATTAAATCAACTGGAACTAGAGGATTGATGATACTAGGATCTTTACCGAGTTCCGTGACAGTATCTCTCATAGCTGCGAGATCAGCTATTGCTGGGATCCCGGTGTAGTCCTGCATAATAACTCTAGCCACTTTAAAGGGTATGTCTCTAATCACAGGAGTATTCTTATCCCAATTAGCAACATGCTCAATATCCTCCCACGTAACTGTTAATTCATCGTAGTTCCTGATCAAGGACTCTAATATGATTCTTATGCTTATAGGTAGTCTCGGTATCTTATCAAAACCTTTCGAAATTAATTTATGAAGTGAATAATATCTGTATTTTACACCATCAACAACAAACTCGTCAGCGATCTCTTTTAAAAATTTCTCTCTATTATACATTTCTCTACTCAAAATAACTCATCCATAATAAATTTTCATCACTTAGTATATAAGCGACTAAGATAATGAAACAATGTTCTTGAACCAGTTATCTCCGTATAGGAGGCATCTATAATTATTAAGTATCTCATTGTGATATATAATTAGATTCTCCTGAGGATATGAAGTGGTTTTCACCGAGATCAAGATATGATTTGTGTTATTATCCAGATCAACACATATGATCTTGTCAATATACACTTCGTGGTACCCGTAATTAATTATCAAAAAATATGTTTTTTGATCCGAGTAATTCACAAATTTATATGCAATAATATTATACGAGAAATTTGAGTAGCTATTACCTATTTTCATCTGAGACAATTCTGATACAAAAAATACACTTGCTCCGGCTAATATGGCGAGAAGAAGCATTGATACCACTAAATTATTCAATTCAACCCCTTTATATACCGAGGTATTTAAAATGTCTTATATATAGGGTTATTAAAAATAAATTGATTAGGTCTGAGATGGAGGTCTTCGTATGAAATTCATATTGACGATAACTGGTGCCTCAGGAACAATTTATGGACTTAGGATCCTAGAAGCACTTCATAACTTAGGCTATTACGTGGAGACTATATATAGTGAGGAGAGTCTATTAGTTTCAGAACTTGAATGCCTAGATCCAGATAATTTCAGAAGATTTCTCAGTAAATATTCTAAGAGGATTTATGAGAATAAAGATATTGAGGCTCCCCCAAGCTCAAGTAGTTATATAAGTGATTTCGAAGGTTTCATAGTAGCTCCAGCTTCTCTGAACACTGTTGCTAAGGCGGCTCATGGAATCACTGATAACCTGATCAATAGAGTTATTGCGAATGCTCTTAGATCAAGGAAAAAAATTGTTTTTCTCATAAGAGAAACTCCTCTTGGCTTGATAGAGTTGAGAAATCTTGTTATATTAGCTGAGGCAGGCGCTCTCATAACTCCTGCATCACCTGGATTCTATCATAATCCTAGTAGTATCATGGATCTAATTGATTTCATAGTTGGTAAAATTCTGGATCTATTTAATATAAGACATGATCTATATAAGAGATGGGAGGGTGTTAGTAGAGGTCGAGATCTTTGCCGTAATGTCTTTTTAAATGATCTCTAACTCTCCTAGCTTCTCTCTCTTCCTCCTCTAATTCTCTAAAGATATCTGCGGAAGTTTTTCTCTTCTCCTTCTCGATAGCATATAGACACTTATTACCTGGCAACAAATATCTTTTTTCGCAGAATGCGAATTGACATGATCCAGCAATACATTGATCTCCGACCCAGCTACAGAATGCCACAACCTTAGATCCTTGTCCAACCCCTATTGTTCTGTAACTCAACGCCTTCTTCCCGCACCTAAAGTACGGGCATAGAGGATTACAGTACACACCATTAGGTCTAGGCTCAATATCACCCTCTCTCAAACGGGTTCTCTCAGTTGATTCTCTAAATACTCTTTCTCTATCTATATAATCTCTTCTATACTCTCTACCAGAAGTATCTCGATATGATCTACTCATATCATCTCTTCTACTCAATATAATCTCCTCTAAAACTTAATCCATCCAAATGAGACATACCTAATCTCATTTCCCTCCACAACTGCGAAAATAAGTGTTTTTCGAACACTGTGACTTAATCTACCAATTCTAACAATATGTATAGGATTAATATATTCTTCATTTCTATAAACCTGAACTAGATAAGGTGCATGTTCAAGCCCGGGTCCTTTCTCGTAAACCGCGAAATCTACACCGTACTTCATCCCGGATCTTACCACGAAACCTTTGTCTCTGAGATCCCGGTAAACTATATATACTTCTTTGAACCTAGGATCTTGTTTCAGGGCATATTTAATTAGATCGTTGCAAGTGATCTCTTGAGAACCTATTCTAGGCTTAGCCAACCCACTTTCACATAAATAAACTGCCTCAAGAAGTGATAACTCTAGAGGACCCTTATATCTTTCTCCAGGCTTAGGTTTCTCCACGCCGAAGGGTTTTCCTATGAAATACTTAGAGTATAATGTATTCACAAGTTCTTCATCGAATATTAATGCCTTACCTCCTATAATGATTAGCTCACTACTCCTCATGATAGTATCTCAGTATAATATTACTTAAAATATTAATAACACATACTCCGCTAGTAACTATAGGTGTGTTTAATTGAGTATGTTAAGAGATTTAAGTAAAGAGATCTCTGATATAGTTAGTTTAGTAAAAGACTCTGTTTTAATGATTATATATGAGAAAATAGATATTCTAGACATAATAGGTTTATCCCAGCCGATCAAGGGTGTGGGCTCAGGATTCGTTATTGGTGAGAGAATAGCCGTGACCAATGCTCATGTTGTTGGTGATGCGAGAAATTTAAAGATTATTTATCCAGACGGTGAGCAGGGGGTAGGGAATGTG
>CAZFDB010000153.1:0-2984 GCA_964517475.1 uncultured Desulfurococcaceae archaeon
TATATTCAAACATTCTTCAGTAGGATCTTTACTCTTCTCTGTAGAAACCATTATATAAAGATCATTTATAGGACCTCTTATCTCATGTCCCTTCGGATGAGTCTTTATATAAATATTATTCTTATTCCTAGCATATTTGTTTATGTACGCGGCTAAAGTCGATTCTGGAGCACCTATTAACCTAATATATGTCTCGGCTAATCTTCTATCGCCATATCTTCTTAGATCCTGCTCAACAGAATTCTCCCATATACCCTCCATCTCGGCGGGGACGCCTGGTAATGCTATAATCACAAAATTATCTTTGGAAACCATGAATCCAGGGGCTATTCCTACGGGGTTTCTTAGTGATTTAGCGGATTTAGGCATATAAGCCATTTTGACCCTCTCGGGCGTCAAGGACATATTCCTTGACTCATATTTCTCCCTAACTTCTTTCAAAGCCTCTTCATTAATTACAAAATCCTCGCCTAGGTATCTTGCTACTGCCTCTGAAGTTATGTCATCATATGTTGGTCCCAGTCCACCAGTGGTTACCACAATATTTGATCCGAATATCTTTAACGCTGTATCAAGAGCCTTGAAAATATCCTCAAAATTATCTCCGACAACTATGTGAGCTACTACCTCTATTCCTATGAGAGTTAATCTTCTTGATAGATATGAGGCATTTGTGTTTATTACTCTACCTTGAATCAGTTCATTACCTATCGATATTATTGTTGCTTTCAATAAAGACACTCCTACTCAGATAGTACTATATAAGGTATCTTGTAAAGTGATGGTAGTTTATCAATTTCTACATCAAATGTGTAATGTATTTTTGTGAAGTGGCTTCTGAACTCAGCTACTTTCTTAGCTACTGCACTCGGATCCTTTTTATCTATAATTACTTCTCTGAAGAACCTCGCTATTTCTCTGAAATCATCTTCTTTCATACCAAATCTAGTCATTTCCTGAACACCTGTTCTTATACCACTCGGATCCTTTACCGCTTCCGGAGGATCTTCTGGAAGCAGATTTTTATTAACTATTATGTTAGCATCCTCTAGCATCTTAGCTATTTTGGCACCACCACCATACTTCCTAACGTTAATCACCACTTGATGAGATTTTGTGAATCCTAGATGCTCCCCAATAACGTCTAGACCCTCCGCATGTAGTGCTTCTGCGAACACCTTAGCGTTTCTAATAATCTGATCTGCGTATTGCTCACCGAAATAAATCATTTCAAGTGTTGTGACAGCCACAGCAGGTAGTCTATGCAGATGATGATTACTCACAAACCACGGGAATATGTTCTTAGATATCTCCTTAAACACCTCGTCATTATTAGATAATATTACTCCGCCCTGCGGACCCGGAAATGTTTTGTGTGTCGATGAGGTAACAACATCTGCACCAGCCTCAAAAGGATCTCTCCATCTCCTCCCAGCTATTAGACCCAGAACATGAGCAGCATCATAAACAACCTTAGCTCCTACTGAATGCGCCACCTCACCCAACTCCTTGAGTGGATGTGGGAATAGATAGAGTGAGCCTCCCATAACTATGAAATCAGGTTTCACATTCTCAATAAGTTTAGATGCTTTATCTACATCAACATTCATATTATCTTTATCAAAAGGCATCTCAATATGCTGTATACCTAATGCTCCCAATGTCCCGAATTTAGTGTGGCTCACGTGAGCACCTGCTTGAACTGGTGCCACAACTGCTTTTCCACCAGGTGGTGCTAGTGTTCGAAATGTGGCGGCGTTTGCTACGGTTCCGCTGATAGGTCTTAGATCCACGTGTTTAACTCTGAATAATTTACTCATTAACTCCATAGCATACTCCTCGATATCGTCTACATAGGGTAGTCCTTGATAATATCTTTTTCTAGGTTTACCCTCAGCGTATCTATGCATCATATCCGTAAAGTAAACTGCTTCAGCAAGAGGGCTCATAGCATTCTCGCTAGGAATAAGATTCAGGGTCTCGGTACTTCTCCACTTATTATGTCTACCAGTTATCTCAATAATTCTTCTAAGTTCGGGAGATAGATTAAGCATATCTTACGACCTCATCTATATATTACACTATTAGGATAAATAGATATTAACTCCACTGAAAAAATTTTTCCTGTATAAATATTTTGAAGAGGAATGAGTCTGAAAATGATAAGAAGCCATAGATCAGATCTGTTTCACGAAATCTCTGAACCCGTGGCTTGGCTAATCGGAATATTCTTATTAATCAACGTATTCGGAGGTTTCTACTACATAAAAACAAATTTTGTGTATGGCACGGCGATATTAACAGCTGTGCTAATAGGATTTGTATTCCATGAATTGGCTCATAGAACTATTGGAAATAGACTAGGTTGCAACTCAAGGTTCTCCATAGATGTTATCTCAGTATCAATAACATCATTCATAGCGATAATCCAAAACATAATGCTCCTAACAACATCGAGAGGACTACCTTTCATAATAGCTCTACCAGGCTTTGTGCTAAGCTACTGTTTCTATTTAAAACGAGATACTGAAGGTCTCATAGCATTTGCTGGTCCAGCAACTAATATATTGATAGCGATTATATCACTACTTATATCATTTCTAGCCCCATCAATATATATCTTCGCCAGATATGTGGCTCATATAAATTCTATGCTGGCTCTATTTAACCTTCTACCAATTCCCCCACTCGATGGATACAAAATTATTGGATGGAATATTTTTATATGGATTCTCTCACTTATGCTAGCTCTAGTCTTATTAGCTATCTAAAGAGGATCTTGATTCATAATAGAGCACATACTCATATATTAGTTTTTAAAATCTTTAACGATTAATAATATAGTGGTGGCGGTGGCGGAGAGAGCCCCCGTGACCGGGGTTCGAATCCCCGCCCGGCTATACCCACTACTCTCTTTTAGTAACGAATAACCTTATTATCTCATCATTATTCTCTCCATCGACTACACTTAATCCTTTTATTCT
>CAZFDB010000154.1:0-2954 GCA_964517475.1 uncultured Desulfurococcaceae archaeon
GGTTGTGTAGAGGAGTGATCAAATCAGTGATTATAGAGACGAGTAGTGGTAGAGATGCCTTAATATATGTCTACGGGAACAATATGCATAGATCCGCTAACGAGAGAATTAGAGAGGCTCTGACTAGAAGAGGTTTCAGAGATATTGTGATTGTGACACCAGATGATCATAGTTGCGCGGCTACGAGCATAGGAGATCCTTATACAGCAGTGAAGTATTGTGATGATTTAATGAATGCTATCCTCGAATCACTGGATAAAGCCTCCAAAGACTTATCCTCAGCAGATATTATGTGTTATGAGAAGATCTATAGAGATATTCCTTTGATGGGTGAGGCTGTGTGGAGTTATATTAGAGGTCTGGAAGTTTTAGGGCCGTTGACACCTCGGTTATGGATAATATTTCTCCTAGTAACTGTGGCTATTCCTCTTATTCTATGATCGTTTCTCTAAATCGATATTTTCGCAATAACTAATTTATCACCGTAGCTCCTCAGAGCCTCTGGATTAATTTCAAGCAGAGAATTAATACTCCCCCCACCACCCAATACTTTTCTTCTGGAGAAGATCTCTTCATCAACTATTACTCTAAACACATTATCTAAGCACAACGGTGGTATCTCACCCACTTCGTAGCCTAAGTATCTCCTCACCTCATTAGCCTTTGCTAATCTAAGGTTTCCGGACCCTGTTAAAATCTTGATTTTCTCTAGATCAATTCTCTTGCTCCCCGGAACAATTGTTGCGTAGATCCTATTCTCCTCATCAATAACAATTATTGTCTTAATAATACTCGATGGATCGGCTCCTGACACTCTTGCGGCTTCCTCAACAGTTCTCGTAGTGCCTGAGAAAATTATGTGTCTATACTCAACACCCAGATCCTTTAAACAATTAATTAATCTACTCACCTTATCCTCATATCTCACCTAATCCTCGCCTAAGAATTATTTAATTGTGATAATTGAAATATATCGGTTGAGGTGTTTTTAATAGAGGATCTTTTGAACTTAGCTATTGAAACAGGACTTAAATTAGGTGCTGAATACGTCGAGGCTCGGTACCATGTTAATAGAAGTTTTAATATAACTACTAGAAACGGTCTCTTGATATCAGCTAATACAAGAGTTAGTAGAGGTGTGGGCGTGAGGGTATTGGTTAATGGCTCACTAGGTTTCGCAGCCACAGATAAACTTGATAAAGAGAGTGTTAGAGAAGTTGTTGAGAAAGCATATTCATCAGCTAAGGCAATGAGTAAATTAATTAAAGTAGGCTACGGCTTCTCCAGTGAAAGAGTTGGTAAAGCTAAATACAGTGTTATTCAGAAGAAGTCTTTCTTGAATATATCACTTGAGAATAAACTAGATCTTCACCGAGAACTTGCTAAGAGAGTTGCTGAGAGTATTAGGGAGAGTAAGCTGGTCTCGCTACTATTCAACTATTCTGAGAACGTTGAGGAGAAGATTATTGTGAATAGTGATGGTGCATATGTTGAGAGTATTATTCCTAGAGTAGCGGGCTTCATAAATCTTGTGATCGCTCATCCTCAGAAGGGGAGTCTTCAGAAAGCGGAGTTCATAGGAGGTTCTGGTGGGTATGAGATTGTTGATGAGGAGGATGTTTTGAGTAGTATTCCTTTTCTTGCGAATACGATGGAGAGGATTCTTTTGGAGGGTAAGGAGCCTCCTAAGGAGCCGATTGATGTTGTTTTAGGATCAGAGATCGTTGGTTTAGTAATGCATGAGAGTGTTGGTCATCCACTGGAAGCTGATCGTGTTCTTGGGAGAGAGGCTGCTCAAGCTGGTGAGAGTTATGTGAAGCCTGATATGATTGGTTCTGAGAAGATAGGTAATGTTCACGCCACTGTTATAGACGATCCCACTATCCCGGGATCCTACGGATTCTTCTTATACGATGACGAAGGTGTCGCGGCTAGACCAAAGTATCTTTATAGGAACGGTGTTATAAACGAGCTTCTACACAACCGATTCACCGCAAGGATCTTCGGTGTGAGGAGCAACGCCTCCTCAAGAGCAATGGATTACGCATCGGAACCAATAATTAGGATGAGCAACACATACCTAGAGTCGGGGGATAGAAACTTTGAGGAATTGATCGAGGATATTAGACATGGAGTATTTATTAAGAGTTACATGGAGTGGAATATAGATGATATTAGATGGGGTCAGAGATACGGTGGATTAGAGGCTTATGAGATAGTGAATGGCGAGTTAAGAGGATTCATTAGAAACCCGGTAATTGAATTCACAACAAAAACATTCTTCAGTAACATCGTGGCTAAATCAAAGGATCTGAGATTCAAAGCAGGGACTTGCGGCAAGGGAGAACCTGCGCAGGGTGTGCCGGTGTGGCATGGAGGGCCAGATGTTAGATTAACTAAGATGAGGATCGGTGTGATAACCACATGAATCATATTTTATGTATGAGGTGATTTTGATGAGTATTGATCTCGGGAGAGTAATTAATTATGCATTAAACAAGGGATTCGATGAGGCAGCGATATTACTACAAAGATCCGAGAGATTAATGATTAAATTCGCTAATTCACAACCCTCAGTCGCGCAGAACTGGATTGAGTACACAGCTTCTCTATACCTGGTTAAGGATAAGAGGATAATGATATCTACTGTGGAGAGTTTCTCTGAGGAAGAGATTCTTGGTAGAATAAATGATGCGATTAATCAAATTAATTCATTAGAGAGATCCTTTATATACGCACCACTACCAGAACCAGATATCAACGCTAAACCTCTGCAGAACCTTGTTTCAAGCAAAGTGTTAGAGTTTCTCAGAGACCCTGGTGAGGCCTCCGAGATTATTGTGAATAAAGCATTTAATGAGAGGATTGAGAGATTCGCTGGAACAATAGATAGTTCATTGAATGAGAGATGCTTAGCAACATCTAAGGGTTTTGAGGCTTGTGAGAGATCTACG
>CAZFDB010000155.1:0-2952 GCA_964517475.1 uncultured Desulfurococcaceae archaeon
TTCTCAACGAGATTAGTCAGATCCTCTCTAGCTACAGCATATTGATTATTTTTAGCGAGCATAATGATCCTATACGAGATCTTCTTAGCCCAATCCATAACAATATTCCTAGTCTTTTCGTAGAAATACCTCACCCTCTTCTTAACACCTCTTCTCCTAAGCCACGCAGGGTACTTCGTGGAGGAATACTTCTTCTGCAGATCCTCGGCAAGCTTTTTGTAGTAAAGAGCTCTCTCTACAGCTGTCTCAAATCTATACTCAAACATATTATTGCCTGCAACAATATTTTTCTCATTAATATCTACTGCTAAGACACCTCTAGGAGAATACTTAGGTGGCTTAGGAATCTTCTTAGAGACCCACAGGATCATCTTATCGTTTTTGTAGACTAGTCTAGCCTCTCTATTCTCGTACTCATTGTACCTCCTGTCCCAACCAATGATCCTTAGTCTGATCCCACCAATTATTTCCACATAACCATCCTTAATCCTATAACCAGATCCTTGGTGTAGTAGCATTGATAACTTCTTAATCCTCGGTCTCCTCCCCCTACGAGGGTTGTTCCTCCAAGCCTTCGCATCGATTAGAGCATCTCTGTAGCAATCAATAGCTGCCCTAGATGGAAGATCGAACCATTCTATTAGCTCTCTATAAAGCTCTTTATGAGCATTCTTAATACTCCTTATATCAAGTCTCAGGATCTTGTTCAAGGCATAGTTCCGAGCCATATTATATCTCTCGAGGAACTCTATGCCCTCTGGCTCGGGACTAACCCTCATAGGTATCGATAGGGTTAGCGCCCCCTCATCACCAGAGGCCATAGAACCCCTCCAAACCCATTAAAAAATAAAGAGCTTATAAAATCATCCTCGCCCTGAAGGACGAGGCTTTCAGTTGTAAGTTTTACTCCAAATTATCTCTCCAGTATCTGTATTTATTACGTCTATTTTGATACTTAGGTATGAATTTGTTGTGGATGTAGAGTTTGCTCTTATGAATACCACTGAGCCATACACGTTGTATCCTAGATAGAGATTAACAGATCTTGTTCCTGAAAGTATTGTTTTGTTTAGTGTTATGAGAACAAATTCATAGAATCTTAAGGGTCCCGAGCCATCTATCACTCGTTCTTGTGTTGGGGTGATGCTTCTTATTTCTTCAAGGGATTTCTTATCTGATATCTCTGACTTCACAAGATCCTTCGAAGGATCATATATAAAACCTTCTCTATACTCGTAGCTGATCATCGTATTCATGCTTTGTGATAAGGCTATGATTCTCTCACGGATTGTGTTAAGCCAATTATTCCATTTAATTTCAGCAATCTCAGCTTCTCCCGTGAATGTTTTGTGGAGAATTGGTTCTCTAGGTTTCTCGATGCCTAGGGTATCTCCGATCCTAGTTAGCAACTCTATATCAAATGGCAGATCTGTTAAATAAGGTTTTTCCCAGGATCATGATCAAAGTATATCGCAATATCAATAGGAGAGGCAAGAGTTTCAAAGCCTTTCGAGGAGAATACTCCTGATCCTCGGAGAATTTTTATCACGTATCTCTCTCTCAAACCATGTTTAGCCGCGTATATATTCCATGAACAATGAGTTGCTTCATTCACGGATCCTGATCCAGGTATAGGTATTGTTAGAAGCAAAAAATCATTTGCGTTCAGAACACCATCACCAGCATCAGGCATGAGAATAGTTGCGTTAGCAACTGATAAGAAGGTCCTAGAGAACTTTCTGGGTATAAGTTTAGGTATAATAAGAGTATTATTATCATGGCAAGGAGCTATAATCAATGAATCCAGTCTCACACCGTGGAGTTGTGTGAGAAGACTCGCTGGCAACACCACGTAGATTAATTCTCTAGCCTTCTCCTGAGCATCATTGTTAAGGTTAATATGGCTTGCATTATCACCAATAGATTCTTTATACGTTGAAGCCTCCGTGATAAATATATTTGGTGTTATAGATAAGATAATTATCATCAGCATTACAAGACCAATAACATCAGTATACTTACCCACCATAACAAAGCATCTAATTAATTTTTTGAAGAAAAAATTATAAAAACAGGATTTGAGTAATATTGCAGATCAATATAAATGCTATACTTATACTAGTTAATCAAGTGGTCTTATGATCTTATACGATTCATAGAATTTTCATATACTATTATGATAGTCGTATAAGAATACAAGATTAATTTTAGCGAATTATTTGATCAAGCTATAAATAAAATGCCTTACCAAGTATTCCTTATTTATATTTGTTGATTAGAAAAATTTTGGAGGTGATGGCTGTGTTGGGTGATGTTGCGAGAATTATTGAGGAGCTTGTATCTGCTCATCCGTATATCTTGCTGGGAGTGGATTATAGAGGTAGAGTGATTTATCAGAGTAATGAGGGTGGTTTCAACTCTATTTGGGTTCTAGACCCCTCCACTGGTGTGAGGAGGAGAGTTTCTAAGGAGCCTATTCTGTGGACTACTATGGTTTCGGATAAGAGGAGTAGAATTGTTTTTACGAGAGATGTTTCTCGTGGTAGGGAGTTGCAGGTTCTCGGCTACATTGATTTCTCGAGAGATGAGGAGTTTGTCTACGGATCTATGAAACCTCTCAGAATATTTGGATTAGCTGATGATGGTGAGAGAATAGCTTTTACAGGGGCGACGGAGACTGGGGTATCTATCTATTTGGCTAGGGGGGATGAGGTGTCTGAGCTCCATAGATTAGATGCTTTAGCATTTGTATCGGATATCAGAGGAGGTGTTGTGGTTGGTTCTGGTCATTTGAGGAGGGATCCATTATCAACAGAGATCTTTATATACAATATTGATTCTGGGGATCTAAGGATCTATACTCCTAAGGAGGGCTCCACTAATCAGTACCCCATTATACTGGGGGATGGAAAGATTCTTTTCGAAACCAATGCTTTTGATGGCAAGAATATG
>CAZFDB010000156.1:0-2946 GCA_964517475.1 uncultured Desulfurococcaceae archaeon
ACACCCACCGGCGCTGTTAATACTGAGATGATCTATAGAAGTGAGATAGGTGGATGGCTGAGAGAGATGGGGTTTAGATACACTGTTATCGAGGGTGTTGAGAGAATACTATTTACAAGAGATCCTAATAATCTCTATATTAATACAAACGATGTGGTGATTTTCACGAGGAATTATAGATTAAGTGATGATATAGCTTTTAGATTCTCTCTTCATACATGGGATCAATACCCATTAACAGCGGATAAATACGCTTCCTGGATAAAAGATTCGCCTGGGGATTTCATAGTTATTTATGTTGATTTCGAGACATTCGGGGAGCATCATTGGCCTGAGACAGGTATCTTAGAATTTCTAAGGCATCTGCCCAGAGAATTCGGGAGGAGAGGTGTTAGAATGTTATCTTTTAGTGAGGCATCAAAGATTTTTAGACCAGTAGGGGAATTATCGATTCACGAAACTATTAGTTGGGCTGATGAGAAAAAAGATTTATCGGCTTGGTTAGGGAATGAGTTGCAGAGAAGGTCTTTTGAACTATATAAATGGGTGGGTCAGTTAATTAAGGATTTGAAGGATCAGGATCTTCTGAAGATTTGGAGGATACTTGGTGAAGCAGATCATTACCACTACATGTATTATACACAGGACTCTAGTTTAGCGGTGCACGACCACTTCTCTTATCACGAAACACCATTCAGAGCTTTTGAAGCCTATGTTAAGGCTCTTATGATCCTGTATCACTACTCTCGATTTCATGAAAAGTGAGCTACCAATTGTATGAGACGAAGATTCGTTAAACCAAGGGAGGAGTTTCTCTCCAAGTAAATATCAGTGGAATAGTTGAGGATAATAATATTTAGGTCTATAAATCTTAATCATTTATAGCGATGATGTGTCGGGGCTGTACTCAGTATGTGGGCTCCAATAAGTGTTAGAAGAGCATGGATATTCACCTTCGAGTTAGAGAGTGTTGCTAGATTAGGTGGTTTGGGAAACGCTGTTCTTAGACATGTAAATATGTTGTCTAGGAGCGGGGTAGAGGTCACGGTATTCATGCCTTCTCACGGAAGACATTTCTCAGAGCCTCATAGACGTAGCCTCAATCTAAGGTTTATTGAGGACTTCAGATGCTGTGGTTCTAGACGTGGTTTAGATGGTAATGAATATAGATATTGCGTAGGTGCTTACGAGGGATCTCTGCGTGGTGTTAAGGTGATTCTCTTTATTGGATTAGATTATGAGACTGGTAAGATCCTGGATACATGGGATATCTATAGAAATGCTCCTGAGAAAGTTTCTTTGATGATTAGAGGAATGATGTGTTGGCTTAATTATAGTGATGAGAGACCTGATCTATTGATAGGTAATGATTGGCACGGAGGTTTAGTTGCTTCTGCTACAAGAATACTTCTTGAGAACGAAGGTTTGTCGGTACCGTATATATATTTTATACATCTACTCTCTTCAGACTCATTCCCCTATCACTACATATCTGATCAATGGTCGGGTCTACAGGATCAATTAATTAATATATGGAGAGGATGGAGACATGAAAAGATCTATTTAAGAGATCTATGGAATAGATACAGGGGTTACACAGATCTCTTCAATATAGATGTTGCTGATATTGTTGCCTCAGTGAGTTATGGTTATATTAATGAGATTATTAGAAGATTTGGTTCATGGGTAACTCCGAAGACATGTGTTGTTTATAACTCAACTGATTGGAGAGTTGAGGAGGTTAGAGAGTATCTTCGCGGGAGATATGGGACGGATAATAGATGTTTTCTAAGATGGAAATTCTACGCGGATAACATTGTGGAGGCCAAGCCATGTATAGGTCATTTAGAACCAGGCGGATTTCTAATTCTATCAGCAGGGAGATTAACTGCTCAGAAAGGATTTGATTATTTAGTGAGAGCATTAGAATTTCTCGATAGTAGATTCAAGGTGCTTGTTCTAGGGATCAGTGTTGGGGATATTGAGTATGAGAATTATCTCAGGTATCTAGCAAATAGATTCTTCGGAAGATTTCTCGCAACATGCGACAACTTAGATCAAAGGATCTATAAATCATTTAATTATCTAGCAAATGTCGTGGTGGTTCCCTCAAGATATGAACCATTTGGATTATCGTCGGTGGAGGCTCAAGCAGTTGGTACACCGGTTGTTGTTAGTCGTATACCTGGGTTATCTGAGACTGTAAGAGATCTGAGAAATGATCCTGGTGGAACAGGTCTCTACTTCGATCTGGAGGATATAAAAGGTTTAGCTGTATCTATTGAGGCATTAACATTTCTTACACAAGCAATTGATTGCGGCGAAACTAATCTTCTGAGAGGTATTAGCGACCCCGGTGTTAGAAGGATAATCGAGATTTATCAAGAATCAGTTATGAATATTAGGAATAACACGATTGAGCATGTAGACAGATTATTCAGAGAAGAGAATTCATCAAAAATGATGTGGGAATGTGTGGAGAAAGCTAGATTATATGCATATTACAGAGCTCACGCATAATTTAACTATTATTTTCTTCTTAGTAGAAGTAGTAGTGATAATGCTAATGCCGCCACAGATAATCCTAGGGAGACATATACGTGGCTTCTAAAGCCGCTTACCTCAGATCTAAGATCATCTAATTTTGTTAGTATCAGAGCTGTTTCAGCAGAGAGATTCTCAGCTCTTATCTTAGCCTCATTAATCTTCTGATCATATAAATTAATTCTTGCCTCAACAGAATCGATTCTGTTGCTTAAGCTATTATTAATAACAGATAATGTCCCGCTAATATTTCCTATGAGAGATATGGTGTCGTTGAGAATACTCGTGATCCTTGAATTTATTTGAGTGAAGGATCTCAATTCACCCTCGTATCCCGTGAATAACAATACTATATTTCTCATAAATCTCGGGCCACTGAATAATTCATTATCAAATCTCCAA
>CAZFDB010000157.1:0-2942 GCA_964517475.1 uncultured Desulfurococcaceae archaeon
TGCGGCGGCCGGGATTTGAACCCGGGATCTCCGGCGTGGCAGGCCGGCGTCCTAAACCAGGCTAGACTACCGCCGCCATATCTATTTATAATATGAGGAGATTATATACTTAATCCTATTCTAATTTCTAAATTTTATTGATTCTAAGCAAAAACAATCGTTGCTATATAATGTGTTGCTATTTGTGTAACTGAGTACCTCCAGAAACCATGTCTGCGGTGTCTAGCTACATACCCTACCGGTACAAGTCCTACGGACATGATCATGGTTGATATAAGTGTGTAGTATAATGGTTCTAGAACAACACTGATTTTAAAAAACTCATATATCCACGCCGTCGCCACACCCCCAACAACTCTTAGTAGATAGAGTTTGTAATCAATACTACTCATCTTCTCTCCTACTAAAATAGTTAATCAACTAGATATTATGAGTAAGTATCATAGCTCCTAAAAGAAGTTTACAACTGAAAGTCTCGCTCTTCAGGGTGGGGAGGAGGTTAGCAATGATCTATAGCATGTTTCTTGTTCATGTGATCTATTTATATCTATGAGGCCATATTCTTTTGAGTATGCTGTGATTAATATCATCTACTTCAATTAAGAATATTTCTAGAAGTGGGTGAACCACACCCTCTATTAAATGTCCAGCGTAGGAAGCGTATGAATTATCTCCGGTCTTCAAACCAAGTGTGACGTGGATATGAATACTGTATCTCTCATCGTCGCGAAATATCACGGAACCCACGAGAGATGATACCTCAATAGCTTCATTCTCCGAGACACTTAATTCAATTTTCTCGTAACCCTTCTCCTGATTAAAGTAGCCTATCACAACTCTTCTGAAACCTCCTATACCTAGTATTAAGGCGTTCTTCACCTTGATCTTTTTTAGATCCTCTATTAACTTGCCTGGGAAAAGATCTCCTTTCAAGAAACCTAGTAGATGGATCTTCTTAATATTCGTTGATACAGACATGGTTCCCACATTATGTTTAGTTGCTACGATGTATTATAAGAGATAAGCTTTTTAATACAAGAAATCCAAGGAATAATAATGTTGGGACCGAATGGTTAAGTACATCTTCGTCTCAGGAGGTGTCTTGAGTAGTCTAGGCAAAGGAGTATTGACAGCATCTATATCTCTCCTAATATCTAGGATGGGGTATAGTGTATCTCCTGTCAAAATAGATCCTTATTTAAATGTTGATGCCGGTACAATGAATCCTTATGTTCACGGAGAAGTCTTTGTAACAGATGATGGTGGTGAAACAGATCTAGATATTGGTCACTACGAGAGATTTCTAGGGAAATCTCTATCTAGAAAAAATAATATTACGGCAGGTCAGATATATCAGAGTATAATTGAGAAAGAGAGAAGAGGAGAATATCTTGGACAAACAATACAGATAATACCTCACGTAACCGAGGAGATAAAGAATCGATTAAGAGAAATAGCTAGGGAGCAGGGAAGTGATGTGGTCATTGTTGAAATCGGAGGAACAGTAGGAGATATTGAGGGTCTACCATTTTTAGAGGCTGCTAGACAGATGAGGCTTGATGAAGGATATAACAATACCTTATATATTCATGTGGCTCTAACACCTTATCATAGATTAATAGGTGAGATAAAAACCAAACCACTGCAACACTCTGTTCAAGAGTTAAGAAGAATCGGTATACAACCAGATATTATTGTAGTTAGGAGTGAGAGACCACTTGATAGAGATACGAAGAAGAAGATATCTCTCTTCACTAATGTTCCTATAGAGTATGTCTTCGAGGACTACGACCTCTCCGTAGTTTACGAGCTTCCACTGATTCTTCATAAGCAAGGTTTTTTGAAGAAGATCTCTGATAAATTATCATTAGATTATAGAGAACCCGATTTGAGTGACTGGATGTCTTATGTTGAGAAGCTGAAGAATCCCAAGAAGAATATAAAGATCTATATGATTGGTAAATATACGAAGGTTAGAGATAGTTATGTAAGTATTATTGAGGCTTTGAAACATGCATCAGCAGAGTTTCTGGTGAAACCTGAGATCGAGTTTATAGAGGCAACAGATATTGAGTCGGGAGCAGTAGATTTCACATATGTGGATGGGGCAGGCTACGTGATCCTCCCAGGCTTCGGTAGAAGAGGTGCTGAGGGCAAGATCAGGGCTATTAGAATTGTGAGAGAGAATAATGGTGTGTTGCTCGGAATATGTTTCGGTCTTCAATTAATGGCTGTTGAAATTGCGAGAGATCTAGTAGGTCTAGAAAAAGCTAACTCAACAGAGATAGACCCGGAAACACCTCATCCAATAGTAGATCTCTTAGAAGAGCAGAGGAGGATACAGCGTCTAGGAGGAACAATGAGACTGGGTCTGAGTAAGAGTACATTGGTTATAGGGAGCAGGGTTTACGAAGCATATGGTTCACAGGAAATATATGAGCGTCATAGACATAGATATGAGATCAATCCAAAATATATTGATAAGCTCGAGAGTGTGGGGTTTGTTGTATCGGGTTATAATGAGGCTGGGTACGTAGATTTCATGGAGATGAAGAATTATAGATTCTTTCTAGGAACTCAAGCTCATCCTGAGTTTAGAAGTCGCCCACTCAAACCTTCTCCAATATTCGTAGAATTCATAAGAGAAGTTGTTAAAGCATCTACCTGAAGACTAATAATATACTCTGCTTAATAATATGTTGGATGTTGGATTATGAAAGTTTCTAAGAGACCATTAGTACAGATCGCACTGGATCTAGTTGATAAGGAATTAATTAAACAAATATCCTCGTACTCAACTAGGGCAGGGATCGATATTATTGAGATAGGTACACCAGCTATCAAAAGATTTGGTAGTGATATAATTAGAGAAGTGAGACAATTAGTTGGCGAGAAACAAATAATCTTAGCCGATACCAAAACTCTTGATGCAGCCAAGATAG
>CAZFDB010000158.1:0-2920 GCA_964517475.1 uncultured Desulfurococcaceae archaeon
TATAGAGAGAAGGTGAAGGAATATCCTTTTGTAAAAGATGTTTTAGAAGCTGATATAAGATTCGCTATGAGATACTCTATTGATAAGGATATTACTCCTAGCACATGGCACAAGTTTAGGTTGGTGGAGACTAAGAAGAGTGGTGTTTATAGAGTTGATGTTGAGTATGAACTTTTGGATATACTGGAGAGGAATATAAGTACAGTGCCACCTCCTCTGAGAATTGTGGCTTTTGATATTGAGGTGTATAATCCTAGAGGAGCTCCCAGAACTGAGACTGATCCAATTATCATTATCGCGGTTATGAATGATAAGAATGAGATTAATCAATTCAAAGCTAAAGATAAGGATGATTCGGGTATTATTAGGGAGTTTGTAGAATATATTCAGAATTATGATCCTGATATAATAGTTGGGTATAACTCTTCATTATTCGATATACCTTATCTCATTGAGAGAGCTAAGAGAAATAGAATCTTACTTGATATAGGAAGAAGGAAAGGAAGTGAGCCTAGACAAAGTACTTATGGCCATATATCTATTCCAGGAAGATTACACGTTGATCTTTATCACTTCGCTGAGGAGATACCCGAGATCAAATTAAAGAGCCTTGATTACGTAGCCGAGTTCTTCGGCGTAATGAGTAGGAGAGAGAGAACAAATATAGATTGGTACGATATTCACAAGTACTGGGATGATGTATCGAAGAGAGAGATATTGTTAAAATATTCTAGAGATGATGTAGTATCTACTTACGGGATAGCTGAGAAGATCCTGCCCTACGCACTTCAACTATCAGCTCTAACAGGCTTACCATTGGATCAGGTGGGTGCAGCATCTGTAGGAAATAGATTAGAGTGGTATTTAATGAGAGAAGCATTCAAATACAATGAATTGATCCCTAATAGAGAAGAGAGAGAATATGAGCCTTATAAAGGAGCTATTGTGCTGGAACCCAAACCCGGTGTTCACGAAAATATAGCTGTGCTCGACTTCTCATCAATGTATCCGAATATTATGATCAAGTATAATGTGGGTCCAGACACCTATGCTCGAGAAGAAGAATGTGAGAAAATTGAGTGTTTCGAGGCTCCTGAGACAAGATATAGATTCAGAAAGGAGCCACCAGGTTTTTATAAAAGAGTTCTCGAGACCTTACTAAGACTAAGGAAATCTATTAGAGAGGAGATGAAGAAATACCTGTCTCAGAGCGTAGAGTATAGAGTTCTTGATGAGAGACAAAGAGGGGTTAAAGTCCTTGCTAATGCTGCCTACGGCTACATGGGTTGGGTCGGCGCTAGATGGTATTATAAGCAAGGTGCTGAGGCTGTCACGGCGTGGGGAAGAACAATAATATCGAAAGCAATAAAAATTGCTGAGGAGATAGGTCTGAAAGTAATTTATGGAGACACTGATTCATTGTTTGTGAATTATGATGAGAAGAAAATAAATGTTTTTATTGAGAGAATAGCTAAGGAGTTTGATCTCGAGATCAAAATTGATAAGATCTATAAGAGAGTGTTCTTCACAGAGGCTAAGAAGAGATATATCGGGTTAACAACCGAGGATCATATAGATATAGTGGGTTTTGAAGCTGTTAGAGGGGACTGGACAGATCTTGCCAAAGAAGTGCAGGAGGAAGTCGCTGAAATAGTTCTTAAGACGGGTAGTGTTGATAAAGCTATTCAGTATGTAAGAGATGTGATAAAGGCTCTTGAAGAGAGGAGAATACCTCTTGAGAAACTAATTATATGGAAAACCTTGACAAAGAGATTAGAGGAATACGAGGCCTCAGCACCTCATGTTAGAGCAGCTAAGATAATGTTATCTAAAGGACTCAGAGTCGCTGTTGGAGATAAAATTGGTTATGTTATTGTTAAAGGCTCGGGTAAGATTAGTGATAGAGCGATGCCCTATATATTTGCTAATATAAATGATATTGATACAGAATATTACATAGAGCATCAGATCATTCCTGCGGCGTTGAGAATATTAGGGTACTATGGAGTATCAGAACGAAGTCTCAGAGGAGCTAAATCAACAAAAAGTTTATTTGAGTTTACTGGGAAGAGGTCTTAGAGAGAATATCGTCGAAAAGATAGATCTTTAAATCATTCATTTCTCTAGATACCTGATTACCGAGTCTGTAGCCTATAATTACTTTAATCCCTCTCTTAACCGCTAGATTCACTAGACGCTGAGTAACTATTCCATCAAGAACAACCGCGTATATATTCTTATCCTCTTCGTTTTTCTCTAGATATTCAAAAAGATCTCTTACACTTAATTTCTTAATAAGTGCCCAATTCTGATCGTATACAGCACTAGTCAAGGTACCCACCATATCCTTTATACTCTGCGTAACATCCTCGGGTATATCAATAGGTTTCTGAGACGATACAGCCTCCACCTCAACTCTACCTATTTCAGCAATTGGTTGATAAGAAGCTGTTTCCGGTGTAGTCTGTATCTGCTCTTCAGAAACTTCCTCTGTAACTGTTCTCGTCTCAGTAATCGTTTCCTCAAGAACTTCTCTCTGTGCCTCTTCAATAGGTCTCGATTCACCTAAGACCTGAGGTTTAACTTCTTCTTTTGCTACAGAGGTATATGTTGGTTGTTCTGGTTTGGTCTCCTCTTTCTCCACTGGAGCTGTCTCTGGCACTCTTCTCTTCTCTAATTGTTTAATGTACTCTGATATCGGGATCATATTCTTAAGCGCTTTCTCCACCTCTTTTATACTTAAGTCCTCAACCTCTCTACCCGCTGGAGCTCTCGCCACATAATCTATCTTCACCCCATTATCTAGTAAAGTCCTGAGGATCATATCACCTGCCCTGTCTCCATCTACGAATGCTATAACAGTTTTCTTCTGAGCAAGTTTTTTAAGTGTCTCCGGTATCTTGCTATGCGCTCCCTCAAT
>CAZFDB010000159.1:0-2911 GCA_964517475.1 uncultured Desulfurococcaceae archaeon
TTATCACACTGCACTGTATCACTGGATATTGTTAGGAGAAAACCGTTTGCATTACCACACTTCGAAACATCTCTACCATATGCTGTGAGTGGCGAGATTAGTAGTGATACAGTGACTCTTGTATCAATTGATAGAGAATTCAGCACAGCAGTGGTTGAGAAAGGCTATATAGTTAAATCAGGATTATTAACAGACAAGACATGTAGAACTCAGCTTGTAATTGAATTAGATTTCCCAAGTGAACATATACCTAGATATGCCCCAACTAATCATCATGTGGTTATACTAGGTGATTATACTAAAGAAATAAGAGAGATTCTGCGCTTATTCGATCTAGAAGTATTGACGTATAGAGAGATCTGAGAGATCTAATACTTATTCACAGTTTTTATAAGAATATTGATAAAAATATCTGTATCAGTGCCAACGATATTATCAGAAAATCTTTCTTAGACAAAGATCTTTTCTCTCTACCAGGTTTTCTCAGAGATAATCCTCTTAACTCAGCTGATATACCAGCCCATACAGCTCTTTCTAAACCTATGCTTAGAAGTGGTTGCAGAATATTTAATATGTCTTGAGGCACTAATATAGTTCTTCTCTTGAACCTCTGCAACCTGGCTATCTGGATCTCCTCATAATCTCTTATCATGAGAGGGTATAGTCTGAGTGCATAGAAGATCGAGAAGACAATTCCGCTGGGTAGCCTCAGATCTCTCTCAAGATCCCTAATAACTCTGCGAGGATCAGTTAATGATATAAAGATCATTGTTCCGCCAGCAATTATACCAAGTCTCATAAATATATTCATAGAAGCTTTCAAAGCATTCTCTCTTATTGTGAGAGGACCTATCGTTAACAGTGTCTCTCCCGTATTAGATATAAGCAGAGAGTTTAGGAATAAGCCTATGAAACCAAGTAGAAAAAGTATTATTATGAGTCTATATCTCTTGAAACCTAGTATAGTTCCTGAAACAAAATTAATTATGATGAGAACCAGCATTTTCACAGGATCTCTTAACACAAATGCTAGAGTAGATATAATTAATGCGTATATGAGTAGAGTAGTTGATGAGAAAGATCCTTTACTCTCCAAGAAGACCACCATATAAAGAAACGATCTCTTCATGAGAAACCTCTCTCATAATTCTCCGATCTTTATCAACATAGTATATTCTATCAGCTAAATCAATTATTACACGAAGATCATGGGTAGATATTATTATAGATCTATTGTATCTCTCAACCAAATCTCTAAGCATTTTTATTAATTTATCGTATAATTTCTCATCTAATCCAGCCGTTGGTTCATCTAGTAGTAGAATCTTCCTGTTACTCAAGATCCCTATGAGTATAGAGAGCCATCTTCTTTGACCATGACTGAGTTTGTATGGTGATTTATGTAATGTCTCATTATACCATGGGAATAATTCCTCGATAACTAATAGATCTCTTGGATCATTAATAAATTCTCTTAACTCGCTCTTCACAGTGGATCTTATGAATAGATAATCTGGTTGTTGAGGAATATAGAATACATCTCTAATAACCCTTCTCTTCTTACTCATAGGAATTTCTTTTCCTGAAATAATTATTTGACCAGATAATGGTTTTATCCAACCAAGTAATGTTTTGAGAAGTGTTGTTTTCCCAGATCCATTAGCTCCTACTAACGCAACTATTTCTTTCTCATATAGATCAAGATTTACGTCTTTGATAAGAGTGTCTTCACCGTAGCCAACACATAGATCCTTTAATTCAAGTATCTTCGATCCTTTCTTACCAGTATTAAGTTTTTTATCGATGAGTGAAAGTTTCTCCTGAATGTTCTCGAGGTAAGATTCTTTGTCAAATCTCTGGGTAATAGATCCCTTATCGTTATCAATTATCTTCTTCATCTCTCCTTTATCTATTATGACTATTCTATCAACATATCTCATAAAATAATACGGTTTATGCTCAACGATTATTATTGTTCTTCCTCTTATCTTATTCTCATAAATAAATTCTCTGATATCTCTAATACCCCAAGGATCTATGGATGCGGATGGTTCATCTAGTAAAATATTCTGAGGATCATGTATTGTGGAGGCTGCAAATATAACTTTTCTCTTCTCTCCACCTGATAAATACTCTATATCATGAAATGCTTTATTCAAAAGATGAATTTTGTTAAGAGCATCGTTAGTTCTTCTGCGAATTTCTTCGTAGGAGTATCCTAAGTTCTCTAATACGAAAGAGATCTCGTCCCAAGGTGTTGGCATAGAGATCTGTTTCTCCGGATCTTGTAGAAGAACTCCTATATAATGTGATACAAATTTATACTCGAAGGGATCTAAAGGATCTATATCATTAATTCTCAGGTTTCCATCTATATAACCATTCAAGAGATTCTTTAGAACACCAGTTGTAGATAATATATATGTTGTCTTACCACTCCCAGAACCCCCTACTATCATAATAACTTCTCCATCTCCTCCGGAAACATCTATGTTTCTTAATACAATACTGCTCCGAGAATACCCAGCTTCTCTAATTAATGTCTTTATCATTGCTTAACCACGATAATCTAGAGTTCATTGACCCTTATAACAGGTCTATAGGTTTCTTATAGGTTATTTATAAATTTATCAGTAATGAATAATCTGGGATAGATATGAGAATTGAGCAGAAGATGAGTAGAAAGATCTTGATTAGATACACAGCTATTGACTATGCATTATTAGCATTAGTCGCGATAGTGAGTGGACTAATTTTCTACGCGACATGGTTCATCTATGAATTCGGTAAAATCATTGGGGGACCCATAGGTGCTAGATTAATAAGCTATGGTTTATGGTTCATAGGTGCTCCACTCGCAGCAAGTCTAATTAGAAAACCAATATCAGCATTTCTAGGCGAGACACTAGGT
>CAZFDB010000160.1:0-2908 GCA_964517475.1 uncultured Desulfurococcaceae archaeon
ACGCCTGTATATATGTGATCGGATCAGGGATCGCCACATTATTTAAGCATGGGTACACAACACCTATTCTAAGACTGATCTTTTCGTTACATAATTTAGATAACTTTTCCTTAGCAATTGATATATAACTTCTTAATCTATTGATTACCTCTCTTAAATAATCACTTGACTCAATCTCTCCTCTCAGAACTCTTCTTATAATATGTAGCTCAGATAATTTCCTACTATAAATTACTCTACCTATATCACTAGCTATCTCTTCAGCTTCACTAAAGTATCTTGTTAATGATTTGTATAGTAAATATAGTTTTTTGGGATCGGTTAAGAATTTATCTAGAGAAACAGTGTAACCCGGTATATTAATAAATACAGCATTTCTAATTATCTGTGGAGCATCAACCCCTCTAGTAGCTACACCATATATACTTGCCGATGCTATTAAATAATCTATTTCTCTATTAATGAATTTTTTCAAATGATTAGTTTTTGAGTCAGCTACACCTACTCTGAATCCCGCCTCGTTGAGTTTGTGGTAGAGATCCTTGATCTTTGTTCCATCACTTTTAGAGACGAATATTACTGTTCCACTACCTAACTCACTTAGGATATTATATAGTGTTTCATGATTACTTAGATACTCGTAAGAATCTATAATATTCCTACTATACTCTATGATACCACCTGCCTCAAAGCCTAGGACCTCCCTAAGAATCTTTGTCTTCAAACCACTTCTTCCAGTAGCTGTAGAGACTATTAATTGACCTATTCTTTTACTATTTCTAAATGATGCTATTTCGCTTCGGAGAATCTCTATTTCCTCACGTATTCTCTCAACTAGCTCTGCTCTATTATTGAGTTTATTATAGATCAATTCTTGTGACAATATACTTATCTTGAAAGCATAGTCAAGAACCTCTCTATCAAATCCTAGTAATTCCAAGACTCTATCAAGATTTTTAGAAGATCTTAGTATAGCATCTAGATCGTCTGCTATGATTATATCAAATATTAAATTCTTAATCTCATTATATCTTCTCGATAAGATAGAGGCTGTGGTTATGAGTACTCCGGCATCTTTCTCCAGTATCTCATGCACTAACTCTGCTAAAGATGTTTTCTTAGATGAGTCATAGATATGTATTAAATAAGGATCAAATCCTATTCGCTCACTATATAATCTTAATCTCTCAAATGTCTGCTCAGCTAATTGTTTCGTTGGTAATATAAAATAGATCTTTTTATTAAAATTCATCATGTATAGAGAATATATTTGGAGAAGAGTTGATTTCCCTATTCCCGTGGGGGCTATTAACGCGAAACTCTCCATATCAAGAAGTCTTCTACTCCACATTCTCTGAATAGACCACATTTTACTCCCCATAATCTTTTCAAAGAAACTTTCGAAAGCTCTCAGATCCTCATCACTGGTATACATAAGAAGATAATCTCCAGAAACACCTAGGGTCTCAACTAGTAATTTATTCCTCAGTGAATAGTTTCTTAAGTGCCCTGATAATTTCTCGTCGATTCTCAATAGACATTTTGTGCATGGAAGACCTAGATCTAGTCTATAAGCCTCTATATCACCATGACAAGCTGGGCAAGAATTAGAGTATATCAGATACATCTTATTACATGACCTGAGTGAAAGCTGTTATCTAATTCATCACTTAAAAATTACATGTATAGAGAATCTTTTTGAAAAACCTTGATCCAAATCATCTTAATAGATACTTGAAAATAGTGATTGAAGATATTAGCTCACAGCAATAAATCGTGTACTTAAGAATTCAGTTTTTACTTGATATAAGAGATCGGTTTAGAAATCCTCCTATTCGGTTAATCGATCCAATCTTTAGTCTGTATCTTAGTTGGTATATAATTATCCATTAAGAAAACAAGTCCTTTACTTGTTAAAGCCTCTATCTCCAACTTAACTTTTTTCTCCTCGAATATCTCTATCTCTCTCTTCCACTCAGGTGTCTGGAACCACTTGTAATTCTTGATCTCTTTAGCTCTCTTCAGATCCATTTCTTTGGCTCTTATAGTATAATTCCTCCTCTCATTCTCAGTTAGATATGGTCTCTTCCCTCTCTTAGGGTCTCCAAAAATATCACTCATAGACACCCCTAAGAATCTTGCGTTCGGTGTCGCTAATCTCTCGCTTTCATATGATAATGTTATGGATCCTATTTTGAATACACTGTATATATACCATCCATAGGGGTCTGAGTCAGTTATTATGTACACGGGTAATTTCAATTCATCATTTAATCTCCTCACGAATCTTCTCGTGGCTCTATCTGGTTGACCAGCACTTGTCACTAGAATCGTTTTATATTTTTTCCAGAACCCTGCTCTATGAAGTTGTTGGAAAACAGCATCTTTCTCTATCACAAGAACATATTCAGCATCTACATCAATGAACTCGATTAGATCAGGTGTAGGCTCAATAGCATATGCTCCATGACCCATCTTACTTAGATCAATGGTATCATCACCACTTCTAATCCTCATATTACCCACAACCTTACCTTTCTCCTTAGATAAGATCAGCATATCTTCTCTGAGAAGATTCGTGAAGACCTCAATATCTCTTAGAACCGAGTCACTCTCTTTCTGCTCATCCCACGTATTCTCCTCATGTATTCTCCCATCATAAGATCTATATCTAATAGTGTGCTTACCTCTGTAGTAAAGATCTCTTATTGTCGGGTACTCATTATTGATTAAAGCCTGATATATTATTGAGCCCATGAGAATAGTCTGCGTAAATTTCCTAGTCTCGTTCATATCAAAGAACTTCCTACTCAGTTTCTCATCTCCTAGCAGAAGTAGTTTTTGGACAGGGTCGTATATAGTATTTGATAATGTTCTCTTAGGAATAAGCATCTCAGGCTCTTTATTT
>CAZFDB010000161.1:0-2879 GCA_964517475.1 uncultured Desulfurococcaceae archaeon
ATAATTCTTGGGGGTGCTTAGGGATCATATCATCTCCACCATATCTCAGGATCTGAGTGAGATTATTTATTAGTCTCCTATAACCTCGATCCGCGTATTCTATCTATTTAAGTGTTTATTAGATATGCAATAAATATTATTCTGAGGTATTATAATCGTATGGATCGGTTGCGTATAGGTGTTATAGGTGCTGGTTTCATCGCTAATATATTAACAAGATCTCTTCTTAGACTAGGTGATTATGCCTCTATAGAAGCTGTTTTCTCCAGAGATATTGAGTCTGCTAGACTATTCGCTAAGAGATTTGGTATCGCTAATTTATACTCTGATTGGAGAGAGATTGCTAGGAGTAAATCGATTGATGCTGTGATCGTAGCCACCCCCACGTATACTCATAAAGAGATCTCTGTTGAGAGTGCTAGGAACGGGAAACATGTTTTTCTGGAGAAACCTATTGCTCTGAGTATAAGAGATGCTTCGGAGATTATTAGAGAGGCTGAGAAGAATAGAGTAAAATTATTCGTTGGGCACTGCTTAAGGTACTGGCCTGAGTATCTGAGAGTTAGAGAAGCTGTTTCTAGAGGTGAGATTGGTGAGCCGAGGATTGCTAGAGCTTATAGACTGAGTAGTTTTCCTGATAGATTATGGTTTAGATACATGGATTATAGCGGTGGTGTTGTAGTGGATCTGGCTATACATGATATTGATTATCTCAGATGGGTTCTTGGCCCCGTGAAAAGAGTATTTGGTGTAGGTGGTAGATACACTAGGTACACCGTAGATTCAATAGATCATGCGATGTATATCTTGGAATTCGAGAGTGGAGCAATTGCTTATGGAGAGGCTTCATGGGCTATGCCGCCAACATATCCATTCACAACATATCTGGAGGTGGCGGGGACTAAGGGATTACTCACGGTAGATAACAGATCCACTGTGACTGTGGCGGAGTATTATGAGAATATATCTCATACTTACTCACCTTATAATCAAGATGCGTATTATAATGAGTTGAAAGCTTTTCTTAGATGGATACTATATGATGAGCCTGTGAACATATCTCCTGAGGAGGCTCTTGAGAGTCTTAGGGTGGCACTGGCTATTAATAGAAGTATTGAGAAGAGAGAGATCGTGGATCTCGGGGAGGTGGTTCTTGAATGATTAGTTTCGGGATAGCTTCATTCGCTCATATGCATGCTTACAGCTACGCCAGGGTTCTCAGAGAACTTGAGAGAGAGGGTTTGGCTAGATTAGATGCTGTCTATGACGATGATCCTGTTAGATTGAGAGAGGCGTCAGAGATGTATAGGCCTAGGAAGATATATAGGGATCCTCAATTATTAGCGGATGATAAGGAGGTGGATGCTGTTATAGTAGCTTCCGAGAACTCTAGACATAGAGATCTTGCTATACCAATGATAAGATCTGGGAAACATGTATTGGTTGAGAAACCTATAGCTACGAGATATAGAGATGCTTATGAGATGATTAATGAGGCGAGGAGATATGGTGTGAAGCTTCAAGTAGCTTTTGTTATGAGATATCATGATGCCTCTGCTGAGATTAAGAAGAGGATTAGTGCTTTGGGAAGGATCTTCTCTATAACATCAACTAATCATGGTAAGAACCCCATGGGCTGGTTCGTGGATCCTGTCTTGGCTGGTGGTGGGGCTTTCATGGATCATATTGTTCATGTAGCGGATCTAATTAGGTGGTACACTGAAAAAGAGTTTGTGGAGGTGGTTGCTTTCGCGGGTAGGAACATAATTGATGATTTGAAGGTTGAGGATAACGGGATCATAATCACTAGATTAGAGGATGATATAATAGCATCTATAGACTGCAGCTGGTCAAGACCTCCTAAATGGCCTGTTTGGGGAGATGTTTATATGCACATAATAGGTGAGAAAGGATCTATTGTTCTAAACGCGTTTAATCAAAACATATCGGTCTCGGACGGTGAGGGTTTTAAACAAATCTATTATGGACCTGATGCAGATAAGAACATGATACTCGGATTCATAGAGGCTATTAAGAGAGACATGGAACCACTCGCAAGTGGTTTAGATGGATTAAGAGCATTAGAAGTTGTTTTGGCGGCATATAAATCATTTAGAGAGAGGAGAGTTGTTAGGATCGATGAGATCAGGGAGTAGAGTAACATATTTCTTATTTTTTATATTATAATGTTCTATGTTCTATATTCTTAGCTCCACCCAGCTCATCTTTCGGCTATACTCATAATCTTTTGTCTTCTCCTCGGATCTTGGTTTTCTGAGTATGAATAATTTCTCGTGGTATATGAGTAGAAAATCTCTACTTTTCAATCTACTCCATATCTCTCTTGTAGTCTTCATCTTATGCTGGATCTTCACAATCTCCTCCTTCAATATGAATCCTGTGTCTAGGAATATTTGTAGTACATAATGTGATATTGGGACGTAATGTCTCTTTATCCTAGTATCACCTATGAGTATCGCGCAGTACCTCCCTGGTTTAAGGACCCTGTATATTTCTTCTGCGATATCTCTCATCCATCTAAGATACTCCTCCAAACTACTTGTTTTGGAAAGATCTCCTTCAACACGATCCTTATCACCATATCTTATTATATTTAGATAAGGAGGATGTGTAGCGACAAGATCTATGGATTCATCCTCGATCTTATCTAGATTCCTAGCATCACCATGATAGATCTTTGACCACGCCCTTCTCATATCCTCTATACTTATCCCATCAACAGAATCTTTCGACTCCTCAATTACCTCGCCAAGGTATTTCTCAAGGTAATACAATCTATGGATCGTTAGTATCACAGCATTATAATTTATATCAACACCTATAGAGTTTCTACCGAGAAGCTTAGCTTCAATAAGTGT
>CAZFDB010000162.1:0-2874 GCA_964517475.1 uncultured Desulfurococcaceae archaeon
CATCTTAGCATAGATCCATTATATTCTGTAGCCCTTCTTCTCAAAAGTTATTTCTTTGAAAACTATACCTCTCTCCTCAGCGTATCTCCATACCTCATTTAACTCTTCTCTAGTTGGTCTACGAGCAATATCTATGGCATCTTTACTAAAGAGTTTTGATGTTGGGTCTGCTTGATACTCTGGTCTATACTGATCCATTAGATTCACTGGCGTCCTCGGAATATTATTAGAGATCCAATCAATAATAGGTTTAGAGCAACACTCTATGTGATTAGGCATTATTAAGTGTCTAATAACTATATTCTCACCCCAGTCATAAAGTGTTTTCAGAACCTCCGTAGTTGTCTCCCAATACCACGGTGTTCTTGAGAGTCTTATTGAGCATCTCCCCGGACCATATTTAAAATCTGGTAGCCATATATCGATTAATGGTCTTAGGATAATTAAAGATTCTCTACTAAGGAATGAGTTTGTGTTGAATAGCATTGGTACATTGAATTCCCCTAGATAATCAGCGTATCTCCTATCATAGGGGTATATGAAGAAGTCATGTTTAACACTAAGAATAATATCAAGATCCTTATCATCAGGTCTTAACCTGAATCCTTCATATGCGATATGCCATATAGCAGTAACTATGCTGTGTAGATGAGGTGTTGGTTCACCTCCTACCCAGTTTATATTATGAACTCCTTCTAATCTAAGGAGATATGCCATCTGAGCTAATTGTCTAGGGGTCACAGGAACGCCGTTGAATCGATCTTTTGATATATCAGAGTTTTGACAGAAGAGACATCTCATATTACAAGATGTGAAGAATATTGTTCCAGAACCATGTGTTCCTCTAAAAACCAGTTCTTCTCCTAAGTGATGGAAATATGATGATACTCTGGACTCTGATGTTAGCATACAAGCCCCTAATCTCTTACCCTCGATCCTATCAACACCGCATCTCCATCTACAAAAAACACATTTCCTCAGAGTCTTCCAAACAAGATCTTTAGCAAGATCAAGTAGACTATATCTAGGTATCTCTAATTTAGCGATTACTAATCCATTATTCTCAACATCTCTCTTTATACTAAGGAAATCCTCCGTAGCTTTCTCATAGATCCTCAAACCCTCCTCAACACTAAACTCAGAATCTTTGCCCAGAGGAACAGGAGTTCTCTTAGCAATAAGATACTTAGCCGGCAACTCATTAACTGAGACTCTTAAATACCACGATAACTTATCTCCCAGACTCTTCCAAATCCATAGATTCTTGAAATCCCTATATACACTCATCCTACATAAAATACTAGTTATTAAAGAATAAATATGGAGTAGTGTAATGAGATCACCATCAATATCAGAGATCGATGAATTAAAGAAATTCTTCGTAGAAAAAGGTGTTAAGAGAATAGCTCTGAGGAAAAATAATGATTGCTACGTAGGTTATCTAGAGTATAGAGATAAGATCTATGAAATAATTTTCTCGAAAGGTGAACTCAGTAATAATTACATGATCAAGTTAATATATAGATCATCAGATTATTTATCCTGTGAATACATGTTATATAACCCATATGGCCTATTCGTCTTCGCGGAGGATCTGAAGGAACTTGTTGCTAAAACAATTAATAAACTTGATATTATTGAGAGATTCAAGATATAATTTCTCGAAATTCTCTATATAATCTATCTAGATCCTCTCTCCACTTAGCGAGATCCTCAGGTTTCTCAGGGTATCTCTTGTATAGTTCACGGATCTTATCCATGTAATGAGCTACTTGAGCTAATTTATATAATAGACTAGGTCTCCCTAGACCAGCTAAAACTCTCTCTAATTTATCAAATACGCTTCTCTTAATAACTCCATAAGAACTTGTTTCGTAGAGATCTGATTCTCTCATAATTCTTTTCCTCAAACCATACTCAATATCGTCGTCGGTTAATTTCTGAAGAAATATTCTGAATAGATCAAGGGATGCTTGTTTAGCACCGTATAATTCGTGATAGATCAGATTCATGCTCCAAAGAGTTTTAGCACTAAAATCATTCTTCTCAAAAGCCTTGATAATAGCTATTGACGCCGCCTTAGCCGCTAACATAGATGATCCTTTACCTCCACCATGGACCGGATTAACAGTGAATGCAGCATCACCAATAGCTACCACACCATTCCAAGCCATTGTTAGAAGAGGTCTTCTAGTAGGCACCAGAGCTCCACCTGATTCAATGACTGTAGAGTCTCTATATTCTTCACGGGTTAAAACATATCTATATAAGTAATCTCTGGGATGTCCATAACCCATCCCACCCTGAACACCTAAGCCAATATTAGTGATATTCTTATACCTACTCTTCGGAAAATCCCACCAGTAGCCTCCTGGAGCAATTTTGTTGTTTACGTATATTCTTATGTACTCAGGATCATCAATATCTTTCTTTAATCTCCTAATCTCTCTATACGCGATATTGGTATCCCTAGGATCAAGTGTCTCAACTATTGGCCAATCCCTCGGCAATCTCTGAAGAATACTTCTACTATTCCCAGAAGCATCAATAACCACATTAGCCCTAAACTCTAAATAAGATCCTCTCCTAACAGCTCTCACACCCCTAACAAAATTATTCTCGATTATTGGTCCAGAGACGTTTACCTCATCTAAGTACTCAACACCATTATTCATTGCTTCACTAATTAATCTCTGAGTAAATCTAACTCTATTGATCTCATAGCCCTCGCCCTCAATCCTCAGAACAACTTCTTCCGAGGGGCTGTAGAGATGTATCCCCTTAACATAACCATCTAATTCATCATTAGAGGGAGGCTTTATACCTACTTCATCAAAATGATGCTTCCCTATAGCATCTCCACAAGGCTTATCA
>CAZFDB010000163.1:0-2856 GCA_964517475.1 uncultured Desulfurococcaceae archaeon
ACATACACCCCTATTCACTAAGAATTAAGAGGTTATATAAGGAAATTAAGTAGTAGTTTAATAATTAATTATATTAATATCTTCGTTGAATACCTCGGTGTTTAAGAGGTGGTAAAGCTTATATTTGGTCTGGGGTTGGAATGAGAAAATTAACTGTGGCGGTACTAGCCGGAGGATTATCCGAGAAACTTTATTCATTAACTAATGAGATTAATAAGTCTTATATAAGGATCATGGGTAGAAGTATTCTAGAGCATATTCTTAATTCATTGAAAGAGATTAGTCCTGAGAAAACGATTTTGGTCACAGATGATGTTAGTAGGGGGGAGAGTATTAGTAGAAGGATCATGGTTTCCGAAGTAATTGTTCGTAAACAAGGTTCTCCGGGGATCATAGGTGCTTTCAGAACTATTAGGGATCTTCTTGATGAAGAGGATCACTACATCTTATTAGTCTATGGAGATATTATTGTTAGTTCAGAGGCTTACAGATCTATTTTTTCGTATATTGATGATTTCTATAGAGGTGATTTAGGCGGGGTTTTCCTAGGAGTTGCTGAGGAGCCTAGAAAGAATCACTGGTTGGTTGAATCAGATGAGAGGGGATTGGTGAGAGGTGTTTTTCCATCAACAATAACCACCTCAGGCTATATCGCAGGTGGAATATATCTTGTTAAGAGAGAATTTTTTGATTTAGTTGATAAATACGATGAGCTCTACAAAGTATTTAATGAATATGTGAAGAAATTCAATGTGAAACTACTTCACTGGGGTCATTATTGGGTTGATATTGGTTCTCCATGGGATCTTCTCAAAGCAAGTTATGTTTTACTAAGTGAGTTGAGGATCTCAAGAATACATTCAAATACAAAGATTTCTCAGAGAGCAGTTGTTGAAGGCCCCGTAGTCATTGAGGAGGGTGTTGAGATAGATCACTACGCAATTATTAAAGGACCTGTTTATTTAGGGAGAAAAGTTTTTGTTGGAGCATATTCCTTTATCAGGGATCACACCGATGTAGAGGATGAGGCTCTAATAGCCTCGAACACCGAGATAAACAGATCCTTAATAATGCAAAGAGCTACTGTGGGGAGGGGGAGCTATGTAAGCTACTCAGTTATTGGTCCAGAGGCTGTTCTTGAGCCTAATGTATTAGTGAAACCTGTTTCTCAAAGAGATTTTGAGGAGGCTTATAAATCAATTATTAGAGGAAGAAGATATGTTAAGATCGGAGCAGTTATTTATGCAAGAACTCGTGTTGAGAGTGGAAGTATTATAGGTGCTGGTGAGGAGATAGAGAGAGAAAGTTGAAAAAAGAATTATTTTTACTTGACACAGGATTTATCTCTTGTCTATAGGTATATACTCTTTATCTAACTCTCCTATGTAGAGATCAAGAGGTCTTATCAATCTCGGATCCTTTAAATACTCCATTGCCTTAGCAGTCCACCCAACGATTCTTGAAGCGGCAAATATTGTTGTGAAGTAATCAGGCGGTATTCCCAGAGCTGTGTATGCTATTGGTGTGTAGAAGTCTATGTTGGGTTGAATATCCATTCTACCTTTCTCAGCAAATACTTTGAGAGCAACCTCTTCTAACTTAATAGCTATTTCATAAAGTAGCTTGGGTTCACCACCATATACCTTGGCTATCTCGCCGTTCAACTCCTTCATGATCTTTGCCCTCGGGTCATATGTTTTATACACTCTATGACCCATACCCATAATTCTTCTCTTCGCCGCAAACGCTTTCTCAACCCACTCCTCAACCTTGTCAGGACTACCAATCTCCTTAAACTGATAATACGCGGCCTCCGCAGCACCTCCATGCAGAGGTCCTTTCAATGTGCTTATGCCGCTAACAACTGCTGAGTATATATCTGAGAGTGTCGAGATCGTGACTAACGAGGCGAATGCTGAGGCATTCATGCCGTGTTCGGCATGTAGTATAAATATAGTGTCCAAAACCTTAGTCTCAAATTGGGTAGGTCTCCTACCATGTAGCATGTATAAGAAGTTCTCCACATGTGAATAATCTCTTCTTGGAGGCACGTAATCAAGTCCTCTAGAGAATCTATACATCGCAGCAATTATTGAGGGGGCCTTAGCAAGGATCCTCACAGATTTCCTGAGATTAGACTCTGGTGTATTGATAGATACCTCGGGATCGAATGCTGCGAGATATGAAACAGCTGTTCTCAATATATCCATTGGATGCGCTTTTAAAGAAACCATTCTCTTAATAACATCAAGAACCTCCGAAGGAAGATCTCTTGCCTCACTCATGAATGATTTGAAGAGTTCTAATTCCTCTTTCCTAGGTAATTTGAGGTAATAGAGTAGAAAAGCTACTTCCTCATAGGTTGAATTCTTAGCTAACGTCTCTATTGAGTACCCAGCGTAGTAAAGTCTTGATCTTTGTCCATCAATAAAACTTAGCCTGGTCTCAGTAACATATATACCTTCTAAACCTTTGTACACCTTAGGTTTCTCAACCTCCGAAGACATTCAAATACACCCTTCATGTTAATAATTGATTAGAAAGGAAATAAATATTATATAATAGTTGAGATAGTTATATAATGACTATGTTTATTTGCATAAATAAGTTTAATATTTGTCTAGACCATATATAATGAATCAATAGAGAACATAGTTGATCTATTAATACATTTACCATTGATACATTGATTTTAACATTTATTAATAAATTAATATTCTTTTATCAATCTCTGCGTCTATAGCTCCAAACAAGCTCAGTACTGATCACGTAATTGGCGATGAATCCTAATAGTATTCCTATGAAACTCGCCAGTATATAATAGATGAAGAGACTTAGAAAAACAGTGACTGTGTA
>CAZFDB010000164.1:0-2831 GCA_964517475.1 uncultured Desulfurococcaceae archaeon
GAAGAGAATGTTGGTAGTGCTACTTATCTAGATGTTTTCGAGAGCCTCACAACTCTTCTCAACAAACTCTTCGAAGCCGGGTACAGAGTTGAGAATGTGTCTAAGGAGAGACTAGTTTCTTATGTAAAGAATCTCCTTGTTAATTCTCCTAGGTGGAGTAAGTATAGTGAGTATGTCATTAAGATTTCTCCGAGAGATTATCTTAAGTACTACATAACACTCCCAGAGAAGATTAGAGATGAGATGGAGAGGTTCTGGGGTTCTGCACCCGGTCTTATTAATATCGATGATGAAGAGAATATTATTATTCCAGGGATTAGGCTAGGAAACGTATTCATAGGTGTTCAGCCACCAAGAGGTTTTCACGAGGATCCTGCGAAACTTTATCATTCAAAAGATCTGCCTCCTCATCACCAGTACATAGCATTCTACTACTGGGTTCGGGAAATATTTGGTGCTGACATAATTATTCATTTAGGAACCCACGGAACACTTGAACTCCTCCCTGGCAAGGAGGTTGGTTTATCAGATACTTGCTGGCCTGATGTCCTAATAGGTGATGTTCCTCATGTGTATGTGTATCATGTAACGAATCCTTCCGAGATGACTATTGCTAAGAGAAGATCCTATGCCTATGTAATCACTTATGGAACCCCACCATTCACAAACGCTGATCTATATGGTGAATACAGTGAACTTGAGCAACTCGTAAATGAGTATAGGGAGGAGAGTGATTTTGATAAGAGAAATACGATACTTGAATTAATTAAGGAGAAATGCGCTAGACTCAACCTAGAATGCAGTGATCTAGATAAGACTCATGATTACCTCTATGAATTAAAGAAAACAGTGATTCCCAAAGGTCTTCATGTTTTAGGTAAGAAGTGGAGTGATGAAGAGATTGCGGAGTATCTATTCTATGTGGCTAAGAGAGATGGTGAGGTTAAGTCTCTCACGAGACTCTTAGTTGAGGAGGAGGGTCTTGACTACAATTCAATCACCTCAGGATCATCTGAGAAATTAGGTGATGAGTATACTAAGGAGATCCTTGAGAGAGTTGAGGAGAGAGGGAGAGAGATCACTAAATTAATTATGTCAGGAGCTGATGTGAAGGATCTGGCTAAGAAATATTTTGTGAAGAAGAGAGATGAAGCTATTAAAACACTTGAGTATATTAAGGATCTATTTGAGAGAATTAGGAGTAGTGATGAACTGAGTTCTATTATTAAGGTTTTGAATGGATCATATATTAAGCCTAGAGTTGCTGGCGACCCCATAAGAACCCCCGAGATCTTCCCAACAGGTTCACATGGTTATGCATTTGATCCTAGGCTTATACCTAGTAGATCTGCTTACGAGAGAGGGGCTAGATTAGCGGAGCAGATCCTTAAGAGATATAGAGAGAAATATGGTCGCTACCCCGAGACAATAAGTTTTGTTCTGTGGGGTTTTGAAACAGCTCAGACTAGGGGGGAGACTATTGGTATGATTCTTCAGCTCCTAGGCGTTAAATTAGTTAGAGATAAAGGACCTTGGCTCCCTAGACTAGAGATTATTTCTTTGGAGGAGTTGGGTAGACCTAGAATAGACGTTGTTGCGACTATATGTGGTTTCTTCAGAGACATGTTTCCAAATCTCATATCATTGATTAGTAATGCTGTGAAGCTAGTTGCGGAGCTTGATGAGCCTCCTGAAATGAATTTTGTTAAGAAACATTTTCTTAAACATAGAGAAAGAGTTAGTGGCGAGGTGGTTCTCGCAAGAATATTTGGGCCTAAGCCAGGTGCTTATGGGACAAGGCTGCCTGAGTTTATTGAGACTTCTAAATGGTCTTCGGAGAAGGATCTTGTGGATATCTATCTTCAAGATATGAGCTACGCATATACAGAGGATCTCCACGGTGTTGAGGTTAAGGAATACTTATCTGAGGTCTTAAGAGAAGTGGATCTCGTTGCTCAAGTGAGGAGTACTGCTGAGTATGATTTAGGCGACCTAGATCACTACTACGAATTCCTCGGAGGACTCAGAAGAGCCGTGGAAATATTATCCGGGAGAACTATTGAGGCTCTATGGATCGATACAACGAGTGATAGAGAGATTGTGAGAAATGCTAGAGAAGCAGTAGATAAATGGGTTAGAACAAGACTTCTGAACCCTAAGTGGATTAATAATATGCTTGATCACGGATATGACGGTGCTAGAGAAATTATGAAGAGAATCGATTACGTGATGGGGCACGCGGTATTAACCAAAGCAGTTGATGAATGGATCTGGGCCAAGATAGCGGAGACATATGTCCTCAACCAAGAGATCAAGGATAAACTTATGAGAAGTAATCCGTGGGCGCTCAGAAGAATTATTGAGAGATTATATGAGGCTAGAGAAAGAGAGTTGTGGAGATCCAATAGAGAAATCTTCCGAGAGATAGAGAGAGTTAAGTCAGAAATCGATCAGGTTTTGAAATAAATAATGATAATAGCATGTATTTACGGATCTGATCTATATACCGGTTATTTAAAAGTTTCTTACGGGATCGTGGAAGATTTTCATCGAAGATATCTTATGAGCCCAGAATCTGTTTCAAATTGCTCTCAACTCAATTTTTTCGCTGGAGAATATAGATAGTGTTGTGGCTAAGATACTAAGGATCATGTATACTATTAGGGCCTCCTCAGATGCTTTCAACAAGTTTCTCTCCATAGTCATTACCGTGGTTATTATTGATGTGCTGAGTGCTTGTCCTAGGAATCTCATTGTTGCTATCAATGCCGACGACGTTCCATAGGCTTCTCTAGGACTCATATTCATTATTGATGTGGTGTTTGGTGATG
>CAZFDB010000165.1:0-2831 GCA_964517475.1 uncultured Desulfurococcaceae archaeon
GCATCGAGGATTAATGAGATCTGTTGGGTCTAGAAGAGCACCACAGTTATCGCATTGATCACCTCTAGCTTCGGGGTATCCACATCTCGGGCATGTGCCTATAATGAATCTATCTGGTAGAAACATTTGATCATATTCACAGTACGGCAGAACTTGCTCTTTAACATATATGAATCCTCTCTTCTCCAACTTAATCATGAATTTCGAGACAAATTTCTTATGCTCCTCATTCTCAGTTCTTGAGTAATTACTTAGTTTAATATTGAATCTATTTAATAGATCTGTTATATAGCTATGTGCTTCATTAGTTAATTGCAATGGATCAATAGATCTTTTCTTAGCCTCCAGCTCAATAGGTGTTCCATGCTCATCAGATCCACTGACAGAAACCACTTCCTCACCCAATTGTTTCAGAAATCTCGTGTATACATCAGCTGTTAATAAATGAAGAATAGTTCCTAGATGAGGAACACTATTTATGTAGGGCCACGCAGCCGCAATTATCCACTTACCCATTTTAAATCTCTCTAGAATAGATAAGTGCTGTAGACATTAAATATTTAATTACCTAATGCAATACTGAATCTAGAATGAGAATTAAATGAGTTCTGATGAAGGTCTCTATGAGCTATACTCATTAACAGAGGATCTTGAGAAGATACTGAGGAAAAGATTTGGTTTAAGTATTGAGGATTTCTTATCATCAGAGGTTTCCAAGAGATACCTTGATTACTGCCTCGAGATCATAAAAACATATATGTTGCTAAGTGGTGAAACCAGTTCACTCAAGAGATCTTCTGATATAGATAGATTCATTGTGCCACATCTAATACTCGTATTAACAGGATCTTTTGAAGAAACAGATTTTAGAAACATGATTATTGAGAGAGAACTTAGTAGAATACTCAGTATCCTTAGATCATTAAGAATCCGAGGCGGCAAAGAGATTTTGAATGAGTATCTAATTGATCTTGCTAATAGAATTGGTCTCGAGGCAAAGTTAAGTGATAAGCAAATTGTTGTATATAGATCGGTTGATAAGAGAGGTAAATTAAGAGTTGATATATACGATGTTAAAATAGATCTGTTTAATTATCTAAGGATCCTTGCACACTATAGATTAAGTGAGAAATATGATTTAGGTAAACAACCTGTTTTGGGAGGATTTGTTTATATAAAGATCCATGAAGATGATCCTGATAAAACCTCACTACTAAATATATTAAGAGATATTTTCAGAGAAAGAATGAGGGAGTTAGCAAAAGCATACAGCGTTTACAAGGATCATCCTATAGTTAAGGAGTATGTATCCAGGATCGTGGAGTTGAGAAATGAGTATATTAAGAGAAGAAGTGATCTGAGTATAATTAGGCTGCGAAACAGGATCGAGATCCTTAAGAAATACTCGGCTGGGTGGAGAGAGGAGCTATTCCCGGAGTGCATAAGGAGATTATTAGATAAGTTAAGAGGTGATGAGAAATTATCAGGCGAGGAGTTGTATCTCTTATCAACTTTTCTAGCATACTCTAATATATCTATTGATGAGATCACAGAGAATATTCCCGAGGAACGATTCTTTCTCCTAAATATAATCAAGAGGATCAGAGAGAGTTTTAATGAAGAGATCTACTACCCACCACCTCCATGCGTCTATATAAAGAAGATTATGAGGATCGAGGACAGCGAATGTTCTTCAAAGGATCCTTTGGGCGAATATGTTAGGAAGCTACGTGAGGTAATAAAAAGATCTAGGAGAAAAGGAACCGAGGAATCTTAAATAGTAGCTAGGAGATCTGTGAAAAACTTATATTGATACTAAATAACTTACAACTGAAAGCCTCGTCTCTTCTAGAGGTGGGATGATTGGGGAGAGTTATGAGATGTCTCTCTTCTTGGTAGTTGATGATGATATCGAGGAGAAAGCCATGCTCACGATGAAGGTATCCCTGACAACCCCTGCCGCCTCGCAGATGAGAGATGCAGTCTTAAACAGATGGGGGGACCAATAAACCTCTTAAAAAGAATCCTTGCCCCTTGGGCGGGAAGGAGGTCAGAGTCCTCGGTGTAGATAGATGATCTCAGATATTCTCTACATACTGATCATTTCTCTTATAGGTTTAGCGGCTGGTGTACTTGGCTCCATGTTTGGTTTAGGCGGAGGATTCCTCATGGTACCATTCCTAACTTTCTTAGGCTCTGACATTAGGATCTCTATAGGGACCTCTGCCACAGCAATATTCTTTAACTCATTACCAGCTACGATATCGTATTCTAGGAGCAGATTAGTTATCTATAGAGCCGGTCTAATAATTGCTTTACCAGCAATAATAGGTGCTCAATTAGGTGCTCATGCAACTAAGATCGTTGATACTCATACTCTAAGGATCTTGTTTGGGATCGCATTAATACTTGTTTCACTGAGAATGTTCCATGAGACGTATCGAAGAAGAGATGCTAGGGAGCATAAAGTTAACTGGGGTCTTAAAAGCTATGTGGGGTTAGTTTTGGGAGGTCTTCTATCGGGAGTAATAGCGGGTTTATTAGGTGTTGGTGGAGGAGTAATTAATGTTCCACTCCTCTCCTACATGGGCTACACAATTCATCAGGCAATAGCAACATCTACAATGGCTATAACAATAACAACCATATCCTCGTCAGCAAAGCATTACTCTTTAGGAAACGTTGATTTCTTCCTAGTAGCACTTCTATCACCCACATTAATAATCGGGGCTCAGATAGGGTCTAGAATAACTAAGAGAGCAAGAGCAAAAACCTCCGAATAGGTTTCTCAATACTATTAATCATAATAGCTCTAAGACTGATTTCGGAGA